>JAGGYK010000285.1 GCA_021162585.1 Deltaproteobacteria bacterium | reverse complement strand
TCTGTCCTTAAGGCTAGTGTGTTTACAAAAAATCCAATAAGACTCTCTAAATCAGGATGATTCCTGCCTGCAATCGGAGAACCAATTATAATGTCCTCCTGATGCGTCAGCCTGTTTAATAATACACTAAATGCCCCAAGCAATATCATAAACAAGGTAGCATCATGGCCCTTCGATAATTCGTGCAGCCTTGATGTAAGTCCTGCATCAATACTAAACCTGTGCACAGAACCATTGGACGTTTGCACCGGAGGCCTTGGACGATCTGTAGGAAGATCTAATACAGGTAGCCTGCCACCTAACTTATCCAGCCAATAAGCCTTTTGCTCTTCTAACCCCCCATCCTCCAACAACTTGTTCTGCCAGTAAGCAAAATCCCTATACTGAATACGTAACCCAGGAAGCTCTGGCTCTTTTGACTTTATAATGGCAAAGTACGCAGATGCTGCCTCTTTTAGTATAATTCCAATGGACCAACCATCAGAGATTACGTGATGCATGGTAAGTAATAGTATGTGTTTTAAAGGAGCCAGCCTTATTATCTTAACTCTAAATAAAGGTCCTTCTTCCAGATCAAATGTTGTGGATGCCTCCTTATCAATTACTCGATCTACATAAATATTCTGCTTATCCTCTGGTTTGTCTGTTAAATCTATTAAAGGTAGCTCCACCTTTAGATAATCAGCTATTATCTGTACAGGTTTATCATCCCTTGTAGAGAATGTTGTACGGAGACTTTCGTGTCGATCCACAACAATTTGTAAGGCCTTAGTAATTATGTTTACATTGAGATTGCCTTCAAGCAGTATATCCCCGTGAACATTATAAGATGAATCATTAGGAATCAACTTATCAAGAAACCAAAGCCTCCTTTGAGCATGAGAGACCTCATAAAAATCCTGTTTTGGTAAAACAGGAATGGAACTTAACTTGGTCTCTCCAGCTTGAAGTTCTATAATTACATCTTCCAGCTCTTTAATAGTATGATTCTCAAATATTGCCCTAATAGGTAAATCTACATTAAAAGCTTCTTTCATTCGAGTAACGGCCTGGGTTGCCTTTAGAGAATGGCCTCCTAAATCAAAGAAATCATCATAAATTCCTATCTTGTCTATGCCAAGGACATCTTGCCATATGCTTGCTATAGTATTTTCAATATCATTAGATGGTGCTCTGTAGGCTGTATCCATCTCAGGCCGCAAACCTTCCGGCTCTGGGAGGGCATTCTTATCTACCTTACCATTGGGATTTAAAGGCAGGTTATCTAGTCTTATAAATATATTTGGAACCATATAATCCGGCATTCTCTCCTTTAAGAAGGACCGAAGGTTGTTTATAGACAACTCTACCTCTGCCACATAATATGCTACAAGTAACTTGTTTCCTCCTTGGGAGTCTTTAACAATGACTACATTGTCTTTTATCTCATTATAATCTGTTAATACAGATTCTATCTCACCGAGCTCAATACGGTGGCCCCTTACCTTTACTTGTGTATCAATCCTGCCAAGAAAATCTACGCTGCCATCTGGTAGCCACTTACCCAGATCACCTGTCTTATATAGACGATCTTCATCTACATCAGAGAGAGGATTTGGGATAAAGGTTTTGGCTGTCTTTTCTGGATCGTTTAGATATCCTTTTGCCAATCCATGACCACCGAGATATATCTCGCCTGGCACACCAACAGGTACAGGCTTTAGATATTTGTCCAGGATATATAAGGTAGAATTTGCAATGGGATATCCTATCGGGATACTGGTAGCATCATCAGGGACATGATCAACATCATAATATGTGGAAAACGTGGTATTCTCAGTAGGACCATAGACATTTGCAAAGCACCCAGGTTTTGTGTACTTGATCCCCTTTCTCACGTGCGGTACAGAAAGGGCTTCCCCTCCCACGAGAAGTCTTTTTAGCTTGGTCACACCATCAGGCCGAGTATCTACCAATTGGTTAAACAATACTGTAGTCAAAAATATAATTGTGATATTATTGGATAGGAGTAAATCTGCAAGACCATCAGGAGAAAGCACATCGTTGCTTGATGCCAAAAATAGCGTACCACCATTCAAAAGTGGTCCCCAAAATTCCAGCGTGGCTGCATCAAATGCAAATGTTGCTATTTGCAGGAATCTATCATCAGGAGTTATATCTGCATAATTTGTATTTTTTACTAATCTGGTAATGCCAATGTGAGGCACCATAACCCCTTTGGGGTTTCCGGTTGAACCTGATGTGTATATTACATAAGCAATATCTTCAGGAGAATTAACATTTTCAAGATTAGATCTATCTTTAATCCCATCTTTTTCCCAGAACTGATCCATAGATAGGATCTTGCCATCATATTCAGGCAATCTATCTAACAGCCTATCTTGAACTATAATAACAGGTGCCTGTATCTCTTCAAGCATATATTTTATACGTGCCTTTGGATACTCAGACTCTATGGGCACATATGCACCACCTGCCTTTAAGATCCCCAGGACACCTATTATCATATCCATAGATCGCTCCACCATGATAGCAACATAGGTTCCCTTTCCTACGCCGTTGGCTCTCAAATACCATGCAACTTTGTTTGATGCCTCATTTAACTGGGCATAAGTAAGCCTCTCATCACCAAAAACAAGGGCTACCTTATCTGGTCTTATATCTACTTGCTCTTCAAAAAGCTCATGAGTACACTTTTCCTTTGGATAATCACGATTAGTGTTATTAAACCCTATAAGCAGATCTTTCCGCTCTTGCCCACTCAACATATCAATATTAGCTATAGGCTCATCAGGGCTTTCTAAAACATTTACAATAAGATTATTTATGTGGCTCATTAATCGTCTTATTGTAGAGTCCTCAAACTTATCCTGATTGTATAATATACGCAGCTTAAGTTCTTTGCCAGGCATACCAACGATGGTGACATCATAATTGGTTGTCTCGCGAGGGGTAAAAACATGAACTCTAAGATCAGAACCCACATCAAATCCTTCTGCCTCAAGAGGATAATTCTCGAATACCAGTATGCTATCAAAAAGGCTCTGCCCTGGCGAGACAGCGCTACATGCATGGATATCAGGGATAAAAGAATACTCATAATCCATTATAATTGAGGATCTGTCCTTAAACATCTCCAAAAATTCTGTGTATGACCTATTTTCATCAATAATCGCTCTAACAGGTAATGTATTGATAAACAGGCCTACTGTCTCCTCAGACCCTTTTAATCTTGGAGGCCTCCCTGAGACAGTAATACCATATACAATATCATCATGGCCACTGTAACGACTTAACAATATCGCCCACACAGACTGAATCAATGTACTTAATGTGGTGCGCCTACTACGGACAAACCTTTCTAATCTTGATGTAATATCTTCAGATAGTGTTAATACCTGCTCTGTCATATTAAGAGTCTCTTTCTTAGGACGCCTATAATCCCAGGGCAGTGGTGTAGGGGTATCAAAACCCTCAAGATATTCACTCCAGAATTTCTTTGCCTTTCCCTTATCCTGCCTATCAAGCCATGCAATATAATTCTTGTAAGGGGGTCTATTTAAACTTGGTAGCCTCTCTCCATTCTGCAATGCATTGTATGCTTTAAACAAATCCTGCATAATAATGGACAAACACCAACCATCGAGCAGAATATGGTGATAACTCCACACAAAATAATACTTCTTATTATCTAGCAGTAAAACGTTTAGGCGCATGAGGGGGCCTTTTGCCAAATCAAACGAGGCCTCCCTATCTGTGGCAAGGAAATCATTAATCCTTTCCTGCTGTGCCATTTCATCAAGGCCCTTAAAATCATGTACATCTAGTTTGATAGGTCTTTCCTTTAACACAATCTGAAGGGGTTGATTTGCATCCTTCCAGTTACACACAGTCCTAAAGATGGGGTACTCCCTTATTAAATGATTCCATGCCCCTTCAAGGTGCTCCAGATTTAATGATCCCTCGATAATACAGTTGAATTGTTCAAAATAGGCAGCTCCTTTAGGGTCATATAAGGTATGAAACAACATACCTTGTTGCATAGGAGATAAAGGATATATATCAGCTATATTCTTTTTTGTTAGATAAGACATACGCGCTAGCTCCTTAGTCAAAATTTGTAAGTTTATCGAGCTGTGATTGGTCTAGGCCTGCTAGCTCAAAGTCAGATGGTGTAACATCAAAGTTGTTTGGATCAAGGCAGTACGAGATGATCTGCGATAGTTCGTCCTTAAACCTTAGCGCTAAAGACTCTATGGTTCCCCTCAAGTGTTTATTTTTACTATATATAAAGTTTATCCTAAGATGAGATCCTACAACTATGCACACCACATCTATCAGGTTTGGCCGTTTGTTGTGCCTATCTATCATACTAGGTAGATCCATATTCACTAAGCTGAATGATCCACCAGAACCTAAACTGGGCACCTGGCCTAGATAGTTAAAACTTATCCCTGCACCTGTATAATTGGTAGGATCGGCCTTACACATATACTTCAGCACGGAGAAGTTAAAACCCTTATGCGGTATTGTATGCAGCCTCTCCTTCACATACTTTATATGAGTTCCAATGTCTACATTCCTATCAACAGACAAAGGCACAGGAAAGATCGTGGTAAACCAACCAACTGTCCTCGATATGTTTACACCATCTATTATATCTTCCCTACCATGACCCTCTAAATCAAATACTACATCATCTCTTCCAGTCCAAGTCTGTAAGGTCCTCATAAACGCGCTTAGGAGCAAATCATTTACCTCTGTATTGTATGCCCTGTGCGCATCTCTTAATAAAGATGATGTCCCCTCCTCGCTTAACTCTACACTTACTACATCAGAAGAGGCTATATCATTGACACCTGAATCATGATCTATAGGAATATCCAGCATGCTATCAGATAGTACATCCCTCCAATACGATGCTTCCTCTATTACATCATCCCTCTTCGCATACTCCTCTAACAACATAGCCCAATCCCTAAATGAAGTCGTCTTATCAGGTAAAACTATTGCTCCAGGTCCTAAAGCCTGACCAGTGGCTGTCATTAGATCCTGTAACAATATCCTCCACGATACACCATCCACTACCAGATGATGCCCTACCAATACCAAATAGTCACTACCTCCCATATGATACAATCCTGCCCTGAATACAGGACCATTTAATATATCAAGATTGCCCTGCAACCCATCTACCTCTGCCCTTAACTCCTCATCACTAGATACATCTTTAACTACTACTGACACATCCTCGCCTAATGGCTTGAACTCCTGTATATACCCACTGTCCTCTGCCTTGAACCTCACCCGTAATATATCATGATGATCAATCAGGGCCTGTAAACCCTTCCTCAATGCATCCTCTCCTATACCTACCTCTGATCTGAACATCACACCCTGATTAAAATGATTTCTGTTCTCCAAATCCTGTTCAAAAAACCACCTCTGTATTGGTGTAAGTGGTGCATTTCCAATAACAGTACCCTGATCCACCTCCAAAGTAGGTTCTCTACCTACTATAGTAGCCAACTCCGCTACACACTGATGCTGAAGCACATCTCTGGGTTGGATACCAAGTCCTTTCTGATTCAAACGGCTCACCACCTGAAGGCTTATAATAGAATCGCCACCTAAATCAAAGAAGTTGTCATATATACCTACCCTGTCTACACCAAGAACTTCCTTCCATATATCTGCTATGGCCTGCTCAGTTTCATTACGTGGGGCTACATACTCTGCTATCACACCTGTGCTCAAGTCTACCATCTTCGACAGAGAATTCCGATCTACCTTCCCATTTGGAGTGAGTGGAAGATTGTCAAGGCAGATAAACATTGAGGGTATCATGTAGTTTGGCAATATCTCTCTGAGGTATGACTTAAGAACACCCTCTTCCTTCTCCTTTTCTGAGACATAGAAGGCAACAAGCCGTGCGCTGCCTTTATCATCTACCTTATCTAAAACTGTGCATTCCTTTATACCTTCATAGCCAGATAATACAGTTTCAATCTCACCAAGCTCTACACGGTATCCCCGTATCTCCACCTGATAATCCCTGCGGCCTATAAAATCTATATTTCCATCTTCTAACCATCTGCCGAGATCACCTGTCTTATAGATAAGATCACCATCTTTGCCATAAGTGGAGGGAAAAGGATTGAGTATAAATGACTCTGATGTCTTGGAAGGGTCATTAAGATAACCCTTACCAACCCCTGCTCCGCCTATACAGATCTCACCTACTACACCTGCAGGTACAGGTTTTAAATGATCGTCTAATATATAAATGCTTACATTAGAAATGGGCTTGCCAATAGGTGGTAAACCCTTGCTCTGTGGCCAACCGGTTATATCACCCGATGTGGCAACTACAGCTGTCTCAGTGGGGCCATAGTTGTTTATCAGGTCAAATTCATGTCTCTTAGGTATATGGCTGAGTGTATCACCACCTGTAAACATGGTCTTTAATGATAGATTGGATAAATCCAGGCTGAGAAAGACCTCTGCCAATTTGGTTGGTACAAATGCCCTTGTGATTTTGTTTTTCTCGAACCAGCCAGCCAGTTCTTCTGGTAACATCTGACCTAACCGTCTTTCTAGTGGAAATACACTTGCCCCTGACAACAGATAGGGCCATATCTCCCACACAGTAGCATCAAAGGCCACCCCGGCTAATTGAGAGGCACGATCATTTTCATCTAAAGCAAATGCATTAATGTGCCAGTACGACAGGTTTACCACATTTTTGTGCATTATTTGCGAACCCTTTGGACGGCCAGTTGAACCCGAGGTATAGATTACATATGCCAGGGATTCAGGGTCAATATCCAGGGTAATTCTTTCCTCGCTCTCTTTCGAGATCTCAGCCCATCCTGCATCAAGACTTACTACCTCTGCCTGGGTTTCAGGTAACCTGTCTAATAGAGCCTCCTGGGTAAAGACAACCTTTGCACCGGAATCCTCAAGCATATATCTTATCCTCTCTTTGGGATATTCAGGATCAATAGGGACATATGCACCGCCTGTCTTCCACACACCAAGATAGGCTGTTATCATCTCCGGACAACGTTCTGTCATGATGCCTACCAGATCTTGATTGCCTACCCCGTGCTTTTTAAGGTAGCTGGCTAATTGATTTGATTTTTTATCCAGTCCCTCATAAGTAAGCTTATTTCCATTAAAGACCACAGCAGGCCTATCCGGTGTCTTTTTAGCCTGCAACTCAAAAAGCTCATGCATGCATGTATCTATTGGGAAATCTGCACTTGTATCATTAAACTTTACTAAGAGCTGATCTCTTTCTTCTTTACTTAAGATATCTATCTCAGACAAAGCCTTGTCTGGATTATCTACCACTTCCTTTATAAGATTGTGATAGTATCTCATCATTCTCTCAATTGTTTCATAGTCAAACAGATCAGCATTGTATTCAAACTTCATAGTAATACCGCTACTTACTTCATATCCTGTTACACTCATGTCAAACTTTACAAGGCGATCATCACCAGTAATGTCTTTAAGCGATACTTTACCTAGAGTTATACTGGCAAAGGGATCTGCTGATGCCTCACGGACTTCAAAGGTAACATCAAATACTGGGGAACGACTTATATCTCTAGCAGGATTTAAGACCTCTACCAATTTATCAAACGGATAATCCTGATTTGCATAAGCACCTAATGCCGTTTGTTTTACCTGCTGCAAGAAATCTGTAAACTTAGGATTGCCGGAGAAATCAGAGCGCATGGGAAGCACGTTTACAAAGAAACCAATTAATGGTTCTATCTCCTTATGATTTCGTCCTGCTATAGGAGACCCTACTATAATATCGTCCTGACCTGTTAGCTTGTAGAGCAGCACCTTAAATGCTGCTAAAAGCAACATAAACAGGGTTACATTCTGCCCCCTCGCAAGATCCCTCAATCTATCTCTCAGTTCAAGATCTATATTTATCCTCTGAGTGACGCCATTTTGCGTCTGGACCTTTGGCCTTGGATGATCAATAGGAAGGTTTAAGACAGGTAGTTCACCCTTCAGGTTATCTAACCAATAAGCCTTTTGGGCTTTAATCGCATCACTTAAAAGGATCTCGTTTTGCCAGTGGGCAAAATCCTTATATTGGATAGTAAGCTTATGAAATGGAGAAGGCTTCCCTTCGACCAAGGCAATATAATTTGATACTGCCTCCTGCACCAGGATGCCCATAGACCATCCATCTGCAATAATATGGTGCATACAGATCACAAATGCATGCCTTGTCTCAGACAGTCTTATGATCTTTGTCCTGAATAAAGGCCCTTTTTCTAAATCAAAAGGTTTAAGCGCTTCTTCATCTATTATCTCCCTTATCCTTAAATCCTGATCTTTTAGGGAGAGATCAGAGATATCGACCACAGGAAAATCCAGGTCTAAAGAATCTGCTATTACCTGGACAGGCCTTTCATCTATTGTAGTAAATCTAGTCCTCAGGGTTTCATGACGATCTGCAACCAATTGCAAGGCCTTCCTTAAGATCTCTAAATCAATCGCAGCACCCTCCAGCATTACTGCACCATGTATGTTATAAAATGGACTGCCAGGGACTATCTTATCCAAAAACCACAACCTCTTCTGGGCATGGGAGACCTCATAATATTCCTGTTTGGGTAAAGGTTCAATCGGCTGGTACTCTTCCTTTTCAGTAGATACCTTATAGGCTTCTATTGCCTGGACAAGGGTCTCTATGGTCTGATTCTCAAAGATAGTACGAAGGGGTAATTCTATACCAATCTCCTCATTTATCCTGGAGATAACCTTGGTAGCCCTGAGTGAATTTCCACCTAAATCAAAAAAATTATCACCTATGCCTATCTTATCTGTACCAAGAACCTCTCGCCATATTAATAAAATACGTTTCTCCTCATCAGTTGGTGGCCGCTTCTGCTCCTTATGTTCTCTCTGAACCTCTAATGGCACATCATCAATGGTTATTACATCACTAAATTCTCCTTTTTCGAATTGTTCCCTAAGCTTATACCTCTTTATCTTTCCACTTGGTGTCCTGGGAACATCACTTACAGAGACAACCTGATCGATCTTGATCCCAGTACCAGCAACAAGACCTTTATTTATCCTGGAAAGCATCGATACCAGGGCATCCCGTGAATCTGAGGATTTGACAAATAATATTACCTTCTCGCTGTCTGCACTATAATCCCTGGTGCCGCAAATAGCCAGCTCCTTAAAAGCCATCCCAGGTATTCTTTGAATATGTCCTTCAACATCATGAGCATAGAAGTTCTGCCCGTTTACAAATATTATATCCTTGTGTCTACCAGTGATGACAAGCCTATCATTCCTTATAAATCCTAAATCTCCAGTCCTTAGCCACCCATCACAAAACAGGTTTTTATTTGCCTCTGGATTATTATAATAACCCTGAACTACACTAGGTCCCTGAATCTGGATATGACCAATCATATTCTCATGGACTACATTATCTTTGTCATCCACAACCCTGATCTTCATTCCAGCTACAGGGAATCCCACGTCTGTAAGCTCAAAACTGTCTTCCTCACTACTAACAGGTAGTATTACCTGTTTCCTTGCAAAGATATCCTTATCTACTCGATGATATACAGGTTCTTCAAATACCGGGGGTGCTGTAACCTGTAAAGATGCCTCTGCCATACCATAGACCATAAACATGGCCCGCTCATCAAAACCATACTTCTTAAACTTATCTATAAAGGCACGAGTTACTACAGGTGATATAGGCTCAGACCCATTAACCAATTCTTTTATACAAGACAGGTCAATACCTTCAATATCCTCATCCCTTACCTGGGTTGTGAGCCATTGAAGACCAAAATTAGGGCAAGGCACATGAGATGCCCTGTAGCGGTCTATCAATCTCAGGAAGAGGGCTGGGTCTTGGATAAAGGTCTTGGGCTCCAGTTTTACCTGATCAAACCCACCCAGGGTTGGTGCAATGTGAAATCCTATCAAGCCCATATCATGTGAATAGGGCATCCAGTTGACAATGCGTATATCATCCAAGCGAAAATCCATATGTGCAGAGATCCTGTTTCCGGTCATGATAAGTAATGTATCAAGCACATCCTTGCCTACTTTTGATTTATTAATCAAATTTCCAAGACTAGACTCAGCAAGGGTGGAGATGGCCTTGCCAAACGGCCCAAGATCCTTTGTGGTTTTAATCTTACGTCTGAAGACATGTGTTACAAAGCCAAGAGCTGACCTGAAATCATTACCCCTGATATCAAACACGCCCCGTGCACTAGCATCGATCGTGCTTAGAAGGTTACGATGGGTTAATATGACTCCTTTGGGATCTCCTGTAGATCCTGATGAAAACTGGATATATGCTATATCATCAGGCTTAGGCCTGTAATACCTTCTGTCTGGGCCGTGTTCTAAAAGTTCTCTTATGTCGAAGATGTTGACATTGCCTAGAGTTTTGTACCTCTCTTGTGATAGATCTGTTATTATACAGAATTTATCGAGCACTCCACATACCTTTGATATCCTCTCCATACCCTCGCTTACAGGGAAAGACTCTGGCAAAGGCAGGGGAACTGTTATAAAACCGCCAAGCACAACCCCCCAGAAGCCAGAGAGAAACCGCTTAGAGTTCTCAATCTGGAGTATAACCTTAGTACCTGGACTAAGTCCCTTACTTCTCAAACCTCCAAGGACACATTCTGCACTGTGTAAAAGATCTGAATATGTTTGCAGCTCTTCCTCGCCCTGCTCACCAACATGTAATATACCACTATTAGGAGAGAGGATGGTAGCAATCCTCAGTACATTCGGAAGACATCTTATAGCTGGGGCCAAGAATAAGTGCTTATCACCTTCAGCTATAGCAAGTGGAAGGCTTTTCAATAGCCCTGTTACATCTATGTCTTTCTTCCTTTCTGCTCTGACTTCATACTGTTCTGCAGGAGCCTCAATCTCCTTATCCTGTCGTTTTACTTCTTTATCCTCAAACTCCCTACCTTCGTATCTCTCACGAAGTTTAAAGCGCTGTATCTTACCACTTGTTGTCCTCGGTATATCATCCATGGGCACAACAGAATCAATACCTACACCTATTTTTTTACCCAGATGCTCATTAATCTTGGTTAGCATATCTGATAGCTTTTCTCGGGATCGCCTGGTCTTCATGAATAATATAATCTTTTCTACTCCATCCTCATAATCAGTAACCCCGCATATAGCCATATTCCTGAAGCCTACAAATGGCAGGAGCTGGATCTCTTCTTCAAGATCGCTGGAATAGTAGTTCTGACCATTTACAAATATTACATCCTTGTGCCTGCCTGTTATAATAAGCCTGCCATCCTTGATAAAACCTAAATCACCAGTGCGTAGCCAGTCGCCACAGAACAGCTCTTTGTTTGCCTCATCATTATTGTAATATCCTTTAGTAACACTGGCCCCTTTGATCTGTATGTGCCCTACTTTCCCTTCCTTTACAACATTGTCATCATCATTTACTATCCTTATCGCCATGTCCATTGCAGGATACCCTTCATCCACAAACTCTATGAATGGTGTATCAGGGCCTGCCTCAATTGCTATATGGTCCTTACCAAATCTTTTTCTATCAAGCCTATGATAGATCATCTCCTCGCCAAGGGGGGAGACAGTAACCATAAGGGTTGCCTCTGCCATGCCATATGCAGGAGCCATGGCCCCTGGGTCAAAACCATATTTTGAGAATTTATCTAAGAATAACCTCACAGCAGTCGGGGATATGGGCTCAGCACCATTGTATAAGACCTTTACACATGAGAGATCCATGTCTTTAAGATCTTCATCCTTTATTGTAGCAACCATCCAGAGCAGGCCAAAGTTCGGACTCGCAATTCGTGCTGCCCTGTATTTATCAATAAGTTTAAGATACAGGGTTGGATTTTCTATAAATGACCTTGTCCTCATCTTTATCTGCATCAGACCAATTGCCATAGGTGCCAGATGGAACCCGATCAAACCCATATCATGGGTATAAGGAAGCCAGCTGCATATCTTGGGTGGATCTTTTTGTATCCTCTTCTTCATGGTAAATACCAGATCTATTAATTCCTTCTCAAATTTATCAGCAGCTGCCTGCATCCCGGCATAGATATTGACAAGAAGATTCTTATGCGTTAGCACAACACCTTTTGGATCACCAGTTGAGCCAGAAGAAAACTGGATATAGGCAATATCTTCTGGATCAGGTTCATATAAATTATCATCACCTTCATGATCGAGGAGTTCCAGGGATGAGAATACACACCTCCTATCAAAATTCTCATAATAATCTATAGGCTGATCAGTTATGATATAAGGGTTATCAAGGATATACCACACCTTGTTGAGCTTCTCAAAACCCTCACTTATTGGAAAACTGTGCGGCAGGGTAAGTGGTACAGGAATAAACCCACCAAGGATTGCCCCCCAGAAACTTGAAATAAATACCCTGGGGTCATCGATCTGCAAGATAACCTTTGCGCCTTTGTCCAATCCTTTAGCCCTCAGGCCCCCAAGTATGCATTTTGCTTCTTCAAAGAGTTCAGGAAATGTCTGCATATCCTCATTACCATCTTTATCTACATATATTATGCCCCTTTGAGGAACCTCATCTGCTACAGTGACTATCATTTCAGTCAATGTCTTGTGATAGTATTTTGGAAAGAATATAGGATCACCACTAATTATAGCATCAAATATATCCCCAGGTTTTTCTTCTTCGGTGGCGATGATGCTACCTTTTTCTATCTCTTTGCCTTCAAACTCTCCCGCCTCATACCTCTCACGGAGCTTAAAGCGCTGGACCTTGCCGCTTGTTGTCCTTGGAATATCATCCATAGGTATAATAGAATCAATACCTATACCTATTTTTTTACCCAGGTGCTCATTGATCTTAGAGAGCATGTCTAAAAGTTTTGAATGTGATTTCCTGGACTTTATAAACAGTATGATCTTTTCAGTCTCTGTTACATGATCAGTAACCCCGCATATAGCCATGTTCCTGAAGCCTACAAAGGGAAGGAGCTGGATCTCTTCCTCAAGATCAGTAGAATAGTAATTCTGAGCATTTACAAATATTACATCCTTGTGTCTGCCTGTTACGGTAAGCCTGCCATCCTTGATAAAACCTAAGTCCCCTGTGCGTAGCCACTCGCCACAGAACAGATCTTTATTTGCCTCATCATTATTATAATACCCTTTGATAACATTAGACCCCTTGATCTGTACATGTCCAACCATTGTCTCCTTTACAATATTGTCATCATCATCTACTATCCTTATCTCCATACCGAGTGCAGGATATCCTTCATCCACAAACTCTATAAAAGGATCCCCTTCTTTTGCAGGGGTTACAATATGCTTTTTGGAAAACACATCCCTATCAATAAGATGATACACACTCTCTTTCCAAACAGGAGGTGCAGAGGCCAAGAGCGTTGCCTCTGCCATCCCATATACAGGATACATGGCCTTGGGATCAAAGCCATATTTTGAAAATCTGTCTATGAATAGACGCACCGCAGTAGCAGATATAGGCTCTGCTCCATTATATAATATCTCTATACACGAAAGGTCTACATCCTTGATATCTTCATCCTTTACCTGGGCTAGCATCCAGAGCAGTCCAAAATTCGGGCTTGGAACCTGAGTGACTCTGTATTTATCTATCAGCTTAATGTTTAAGCCCGGATTCATCACAAAGGTCTTTGTTGTCATCTTTATCTGCAACATCCCGATACACAAAGGTGTAATATGAAATCCAATAAGGCCCATATCGTGTGAATATGGTAGCCAGCTACATGTCCTTACAGGATAATCCATTACCTCTGGAGGGCGACCAAATAGATTATCTACTATCTTTTGCTCTTCCTCATTTGCAGAGGCCCTGATAATAGCAAAGATATTGCTGATAAGATTTTTATGCGTTAATATCGCACCTTTTGGGTCACCTGTTGAACCTGACGAGAACTGCAGATAAGCAATATCATCAGGGTCTGGCTTATAAAAATTTTGATCACTGTCATGTGAGAGCAACTCTTGGACTGGTAAGACCACTCTCGGATCAAGTTCATTATAAAACTCTACTGGCTGGTCACTTATAATATGTATATCATCAAGCACACCCCATACCCTTATAAGTTTTTCAAAACCCTCACTAATCGGGAAACTGCTGGGTAGTGCTAAAGGGACAGGTATAAACCCACCAAGAATACCACCCCAAAATGCGGTTATAAATAACCTGTCATCCTCAATCTGAATGACCAACTTATCACCAGGTGTTAATCCTTTTTCTCTTAAACCCTTAAGGACACATCCTGCCTCACGTAAAAGATCTGGATATGTTTGTAAGTCTTCCTTACCCTGCTCATCGACATACAAGATACCCTTGTCCGGGGCGATCCGAGTTGCGATTTGGATCATCTCAACCAATGTAGATGGAAAGTATGGTAGTATATCAAGATTTGCACCTTTACTTATGGCATCAGGTAAACCAGACAGATATATATCACCTGCAAACAACTGCTCTGTAGAATCGCTCATCTATTATTTCCTCCTGGATCAACCATTACTTATACTTTGCGTGTAAAGAAAGTTAGCATAAACTATGCCTAGGCATACTGAGGCCTGCTTCAGTGTAATACATTATATTTGCTGGAATAAATAATCAAGGAGAAAAAATATCTGGTTATGTAGTCAAAAATAATGTGAAAAATTTTTCTCTAAATCTGAAATTAATTTCCATTAAGTTCTAGGTTCAAAATGTTTTGCCATTACACATAAACCACCATGCCTGCACAGCAGGCCATCCGCCAAAGACGGAAAAACAATCGATAGTAGGAAAGGAAAAAGACGGTCAACGGTGAACGGGCGGTTGTAAATCAAATAACGGGCTCGATAAATCCCCCCTCGGGGGTGTTACCTCTTGAATAACATCCCCCTGCCCCCTTCAAATGGGGACTTTCTGCTGCCCTCTTTTGAAGGGGGATTTTCCTAGCTCCATTCAGAGTTAGCAAGCTCTCTATGGGCTGAAATCAAGGATTTTCTCCATTTGCACTGGGTTGCAAAAAAATTTATCGACATCTATTTTTGACGCTTTCTTAAAAAGCTAGATTATGCCGCTTCGCGGCACTGTGACCGAAAATAACTTTTGATAGTTAAGTTATTTGAAATTCAAAAAACTCCCTCTCCCTTGATGGGAGAGGGTTGGGCCTGCCCTGGCGCGAATCGGTTCGAGTATAGCGTAATGTATCGAATTAGCTCTATATGAT
>JAGGYK010000250.1 GCA_021162585.1 Deltaproteobacteria bacterium | reverse complement strand
CGGACTGGGATGTTGTTTTGTTTTCATCCTTCAGTGTGTCCGACAGGACATGGGGGGCTATATGAAAATAGGCACAAAGCTTTGTAGGGGCCTTTTGCCCTCATCGGCCCGTTCGGGGAAATATGCCCTACATTGCTGGGAGATATATGAACTAAATTTCCATTATCATACAGCTGTTTTCATCCTTCGTTGTGAGCGCGAAGCGCTCATGCGCGTTTATATGAAAATAGCTATTTATATTGTTTTGTTGGTTTCATTGGTTTTATTGGTTTGATTGGTTGCAACTACTCAGGTGGATAGGTAGAAGGTGGAAGGTAGAGGGTAGAAGGTTTCCAATGCGTAATCACACAAAACTAGGTATTTAGCCTTTAAATGGCTTGATTTGAGCGTTGCGAGATGGTTGAAATACTTCGGCCTTATTTTCTTCAACTTAAATAGCTGGGTAGTTGCGATTGGTTTAAATGAAGTGAATAGTGTTATTCATAAAAAACAATCTTTTTCATGCTTCGCCAGTGTCCGATACCCATCCGCCAAGGCAGAACCCCCTTCAAAAGAATGGTCTTTTCAATCTTTTCTGGCTATTGACTGTTGACTGACGACTATCGACTGTCTTGCAGACATGGGAGTTTATACCTAAAGGTCATATAACCTCTTGCCGATACATCATATAACATGAAAGGCTCAATAAAGGATCTCCTTAATATCAAAGGTGTAGAAGGATACATAATTGCTACAGGTAAAAATATACGGATAAAGGTGCCCTCTAAACATCAACTGCAAGATGGAAAAAAACATATCAGGGACTTATATAAAGAGGTTATGAAGGATGAAGAAAGGCCAAGTAATATAATCGAGATATATCTTGCAGATGCATTATTTACCATATTTATAAGTGAATCTACCATGATGATAGTCTTATCTCAAAAGGAGACAAACCCAGCGGTCTTAAGGATGACAGGCAAACTGGTGATAGCTGGTATTGCAAAGGTGAAGCATAAATGAATATAGAAATTAGCGGAGATATAGAAGAGACCCGGTGCCCTGAGATAATTAAGATCTTATCCCTGGGCAACCGTACAGGGCGACTGAGCTTAAATAATGGTGGCGTGGCAGGTAGTATCTTCTTTGACGATGGCAAGGTTATTCATGCAAGTTGCGGTCCCATAAAGGGTGTAAAGGCCATATATGAAATGGCAGCATGGACCTCTGGTGAATACACCTTCTTTGTGGACGATACCCCTGATTTGACCACTATAGATATGCCTGTAGATGAGATCCTTTCTGAAGCAGCGGACAGGACCAGACAAATGGATCGTATTACATCCCTCATCCCATCTAGCGGGGTAGTATATACCCTTGATCCAGACATAAATGAAAAGGAGATTACCTTAAAATTTATTCAATGGAGAGTCCTTGCTCATACAGATGGGACAAAATCCATAGCGGATATTGCCCAGACTTTAGGGCTTACTGTCTTTGATACCATGAAAGTATTCTATACACTCCTTAAGATGGGTATTATAAAGGAGGTACCTCAAGGTGGGCCAGAAAATAAAAAAATGGCCTTACATCTGCCACAAACACCCTTTATAGAAACCCTTGTAAAAGCACTAACTAATGCCATAGGCCCTATTGCCCCTCTTATTATAGCAGAGACAGCCCAAGATACAGATATAAACCTCACTACTGATGATGTAGAGGGACTCGCATCTCTGATAGAAATGCTCTCCAGCAAGATACCAGAAGAGACTATGTCCCTAAAATTTTTAGACACCATGACAGACTGGCTTAAGTTAGAGGGGAGAAATAGATGAGATTGCGAGTATTGTTAATCACATTTATTGTTTTTACTATCATGTCCTCGGGCACATTTTGTATATTCTACCTGCAAATAGGCAGACTTCAAGATATAAATCTGGAATCCATACAAAATCGGCTTTATGCAGAAGATACTAATATCATGCTCTGGGCGATAAACAACATAGACCCTATACATGTTAATGATGCATCTATTCCTGAATCCTGGGGAGAAATTATGATTGTAGATAATAATACACTTAAGATCACATCATCTACAAACAATAAACACAAAAATCTTTATATGCATAAGCTACCTAAGCTTTTAGACCAGGCAACTCCTGTACTAAAGGCCATAAATGACAAAAAATCTCTAATCCGTAAAACAAAAGATTACATGATAGTGATCAAGCCCTTAGAGAACAATACATCCATTGTAGGCCTAAAACCTAAGGCCTGGGAGGCTGGTATAATATCAGATCAAACCTCAGTTCTCATGAGGCATGTCGCACAAGCCAAAATAATAATTATAATATCATTAGCCATCGGTATATTGCTTAGCCTTATTGCTGCACTTATTGTATCTGTCATGGTGACAAAGTCTACAAGACAGATGTTATCAACTCTTGATGATCTAAGCCTTGGCAAATTTAACACCCAAGTACCAGAGTCCAATATTTACGAGGCAAAGGCTTTTGCTACATCATTCGAAAGATTAAAGACTTCTCTTACCATGTCCTTGGAAAGATTAGGGGTAAGATAATATGCCAAAGCAGGTTTTAATTGTAGATGATGAAGAAACCCTAACCTGGTCCCTAGAGAAAACACTCTCCAGAGATCGAGAGATATATCAGGTGGTGGTGACAAACGATGGTGAGACAGCCCTTTCCATAATCGATAAGCAATCATTTGACGTGATAGTATTAGATATAAGGTTACCTGGTATAAATGGCCTGGATCTTCTGGTAAAGATCAAACAACAAAGCCCATCAACAAAGGCCATCATTATGACTGCATATGGGTCTTCTGCAATCAGGGCAAAGGCAATGGCAATGGGGTCTTTGTTCTATATAGAAAAACCATTTGAGATAGAAGACCTTCGAGGCCTGATACTAAAGGCATTAAGGCAGGAGGAAAATAAAGGATTTAAGGGTAGCATGACAGGGTTGCAGTTACCAGACCTTATACAGATGAATTGTCTCAGCCAGATAACCACAGCCCTATATGTAAAAAAAGATCAAATACAAGGAGTAATATACTTTGAGGACGGCCAGATTACACATGCTAAAGTGGGAGGTCTTGAGGGAGAAGACGCCTTGTTTACCATCCTTTCCTGGTCAAGTGGGAGTTTCAAGTTTGTAGGTGGCGAAAAGGCGCCTCATCGTTCTATTACTGCAAACTGGGAGTATCTATTGGTAGAAGGTATGCGCAAGGCAGATGAGTTGCAGCTAGGCTTGGAAAGAGGAGAGATAGATGATGAAGAGATTCCACCGATAGATGATCAGACCCGTATGCTTGCAAAAAACATGTCTTCTTTAGACGTCTGCAAAGGTGTTGCTATTATTACCCCAGAAGGAGAGGAACTCTATAGAAAGGGGCCAATCTCAAAAGATATTAATCTCCATTTTATAACACAATTTTTCCTAAACATATCCGAACATCTTGGCGGCTTTGCACCATCTCCCATACAAAAGGTTTCATTTATTGATCAGGAAAAATTAATCCTTGTTTACCCTTTTAGGATATACATACTTATTCTATTCTTCAATAGATCAGTCCTTTCTCAAGAAACCATATCCACCATAGAGAGGATAATCTCCAGGTATCAGATTGAGATTATTTAGCCATAAAGGGTCAAGACCTGCCATCTCTGTTATTATGCTTTCTTCTTCTGTTGCCTGTTTATAAAGGGCCAATATCATCTCTGCCTTCCCATCATCCTTTCCATATCTGTCCATTAAGTCAACAAACCTTTGTGAGAGTGTTACCACTCTATCATGCATCACCCTTTTGTCTGCATAATTTACCACCATTGTCTCATTCAAGCGCAAGCTCTCGAGCACCACATGTTGCCCTATGATCTCTCCTAATCGTGGATACCCCAACTTCTCCATAAGTTGACGACCCATAAGCGCATGATTGTTACCTGTATCAATAGAGTCCATCTTACAAATATCATGCAGGAGTGCAGCCCTATCTATAAGTCTAATATCCAGGTTTCTACCTGCCTTTATTAGCATATATGCAATAATGACCGATACCCGCCTTACCATCATACTATGGCAAAATATATGATAAGGCATACCACTGCCCCTTATAATATCAAACGCCCATCTCCTGCTCGGTATCATCTTCTATCATCCACGGAATAGCTCGCATGTATTACATCACCTAAACCTAAAAGGTTTATCTTAAAATATATGGTGGTTTCTCTGGGCCTATCGTCATCGGATGGCTCAACATCCCTATAGATATCAACCCCCCAGCACTGAGATGTATAGGAAAGGCCCTGTCTTAGATACTCATATCTCCGGGTCATATAATCATGCCTAATCTCTGCCCTCGCAGAAAAACCCATCCCTAAATTGGCCTTTGCACCTATAATGATGCACTTCGTGTCTTGTCTGTTATACTCCTGGCCAAGGGTTATTTCATCCCCTCTATTATCAGCTATATTCAATGTTGTAGAGTGCTCATGGGTAGCATATGGTCTTAAGGGCATTCTACCAAATTTGTTCCTATGTTCTACGGAAAACCAACTACATGGACTAAACTTTATTGTAGATTCAATAAGATCCCATTCCTTAGAGATATAACTATACTTACGTCCCAATCTAAATTCAAGGATAGGGGATCCCTTATCATCCCGAATGAAATTCACAATAGATACATCCATATCATAGAGCTTTTCCCAGTCATCCCCTGAAAGCAACCCTGGGAATATATCTAAAGGGTCATTTTTATCATAATTTCCACCATATCTTGATTTATATGTCCACGATGTCTCTGGTACTACCTGATGATACCACCCAAAGGATGTCCTGGAACTATATAAGGTGGTAGACAAAGATACACCCCTTTCTTGCCAGTGCTCCTTATACATGTCCTTTTCATATGTATCGTTGTCTGAAAAGATGGTATCCCTGTAGATCTCTTTTAGCCAGGGTCGTATGGTAATGTATGGGTCAAGGGAGACAGGCAAAGAAAACTCAACAGCACCATAATCCCTCAGGCCCTCAATCCATTCTTTGGAATAGAGTCTAGTGCTACTTAGATCCGCAGAACACCTTATGGGTGTTAACGGTATATCCTTTTGCCCCATTCTTGCCTGAAGTTTGGGTAATTGCTGAATGGTCTTATCATCACCTTTTATAGTAAGGTCCTGCTTCCATTGCCCAGAGATTCCAAGTGTGAAGCCTTTACCTGATGATGTCCACTCCATACGCGAGATAAGTTCTTCTTCATCACTAGTATTCCCACCCCCCCATATATCATTTTCATCATATAATGTGCCTATATCCTCCAGATAATCCTCATCACTCACAAAGTTGATATCCCACGTGAGATTGTTTCCATTATGCTTCGCCTTTAAAAACCAACGATTCCGAGGGATCTCATCAAGGATTCCTCCTTCCATTACCTCACCGCCTTTCTTATCATGTATGGATTCAACATAAACTTCCCCTTTTGTTGTGTAGCTCAGTCTATACCGAAATTCTGAACTCATAAGCAGACCCCTTTTGGAAAGATATGTAGGGGTAATGGTGATATCTGACCACCTAGACGTGACCAGATATATGGGTTGACTAAAGCGATAACCAGTATCAGTTGAGTGCCCTATCTCCGGGAAAAGCAGACCAGATTGACGCTTCAGCTTTGCAGGGTATAGTAAATAAGGCGCGTAAAATACAGGGTGACCATATATCATAAATCTTGCATGGCTTGCGCTTCCATAACCCTCTATAGGTATCTTTATCCTGCTGGTCTTGATTGACCATGCAGGCACTTCCCCAAGACAAGGGGTGTACATAACGCCCTCACCTGTATACAGATCGTGCCCATAACGGGTAATACTACTACCCATAACCCTTATGGGTTCTTTGTATATAAGGATAGAACCATCCTCTATATGGGCATCTTTTCTTATAACATTGTAGTAAAGAGTAGAGGCCTTTATCTCGCCTATCTTCTCCTTAAGGTGGCAATCACCTGTTGCCCATATGTCACCATTTACTACATCATAGACCACAAAATTTGCCTCCAGGCTCATATCTTCTCCAGTGATAACAACATTTCCCTGGGCCTCAACCATGCCCTCTGATTTTTCTATCCTGTCGGCCTCTACATCAAGCATCATACAGAAGACATAACAAGGCAGCACTATGATTATTACAAGAAGTACGATCAATCTTGACATATTATCCTGTCTCTTACTTCGGCTACACTATAGAAGGATCCTGTTATTACAATATCCTCTCCACTGGCCAGTGCTACATCAAAGGCCTGCCTTATGCTATTAAACATACTATAGTATCCATCTAATCCTATAAATTCAGACATGTGATGTTCTTGCCACGACCTCTCTGACCTTACAGGGGCCATATATATCTTACTGCATACATATCTTAGCAAACTGATCATCATCATATAGTCCTTATCTGCAAGTATGCCCAGGACTGCAACCCCCTTAAACCCTATTTTAGATAAGAATTTGACAAGAGATACCATAGATGAAGGGTTATGTGCCACATCAAGTATAATCCGTGTGTGGCGGATGCCTATAGACTCTATCCTTCCTGGCAAGAAGGCAGTATTTAGAGCATAACACAGATCATCCCTACTCAATATTACACCAAGAAACTCAGCAGCCTTAAGTGCAAGGGCAGCGTTAAGAGTTTGGTGCTGACCATTTATACCTGTATTATATGGGACAGGGGTATTTATCTCATATAGATACGCGCCTGTAATCAGGGCATGCTCTTTTATTACATGAAGGGCCTTACCCTTTGCACTGGTAAGTAAGGGTCTTCTTGGCCTGGCTATAGCTACCTTTTCTTTTGTTATAGCATCTATGGTATTTCCGAGATAATCTATATGATCTATAGAGATATCAGTTATGATAGAGACTTGAGGCTCTATTGCATTTGCAGCATCAAATCTTCCACCCAGACCTATTTCAAATATACCCACATCAACATCGTGACGTGCAAAGAGTGCGCAAGCAAGGGCCACACACCACTCAAAATATGTAAGGTGGATATCTTTGAGAAGCGGCTCTATTTTATGCTCAAGATCCAGTATCTCCTGGTCTAGTACACATCTGCTATTTAATCTGAACCTCTCTATATACTTGCTTACATGCGGAGATAGATTTGTGCCTACAGATAGCCCCGATGTCACTAGCATCCGCTCTAAAAATATACATGTAGAGCCCTTACCATTTGTACCTGCAACAAGGACAGTCTTATACGACCTTTCAGGATGGCCCAGGCGATCAAGGGCACATCTTATCCGATCAAGACCTAAGGACCATACATCCTGATCAGCGTCATTTAAAACCATCTCAAAAGGTATGCCAATGTATTCCGTAATTGATGACGATCTACTATTCTATCTAAAAAACCCTGCGATAAGAGCATCTCTGCGCTCTGAAAATTAGGGGGCAATCTGTGATTAATAGTGTTCTCTATAACCCGGGGGCCTGCAAAACCAATGCTTGAACCCGGTTCTGCCAGCATAATGTCTGCCAGGGCTGCAAAACTCGCGGTCACACCACCTAACGTGGGATCTGTAAACACAGTGATCATAGGGACATCCATGGTAAAATTTCTTGCCTGTACTGTTCTTAACATCTGAAACAATCCCCATATACCCTCCTGGATCCTTACACCCCCGGATGCACAAAACATAACAAGCGGCTTTTTAGACATCTTTGCATGTTTCATTAAACTAATTACAGCATTACCCACACTCATACCCATAGACCCGCCCCTATAGGCAAAGTTCATAACCCCTATCACACAAGATAAATCTTCTATACGGGCCATGCCCCCTTTGATGGCATTATCTATCTCATATGAATCACTCCCACCTTTTTTATCTAAATCAGCCGCGAATATAGGAA
Source organism: Deltaproteobacteria bacterium (assembly GCA_021162585.1). GTDB lineage: Bacteria > Desulfobacterota > Desulfomonilia > UBA1062 > UBA1062 > JAGGYK01. The sequence goes on along the minus strand of JAGGYK010000250.1, from coordinate 7,270 downwards.
GCGGGGCAAAACTATCTTTATCACATGTGATTACTATCCGCCTGGCAGCATTCAACCTGAAATGATAATTACAATGCGGACATACCCATAAGTTTTCTTCTAACTTTTCAGTAATAATGATCTCTTTACAGGAGGGACACTCTGTCCATCTTCCGTCCTTCTTTGCTATATCTAATACCTCTGTCAAAAGTCAAAAACCTCCCCACCTCTAATATACTCCATCTTTGGAGGTAAATCTGCTACGACCTCTTCAAAGAACATTGGCTTTATATGGTACAAAATAACCCGTGTACCTTCAGATATATTATTATCTAGGGCTTTAAATACGATACCTGGAGTAAGATGCTTTGATATAATTGCAGTGTCAATCATCCTATCAGGAAATGATGCTTCAACAAAAAAGGCCTTAAGCTTATCTCCCATGGAGTTCACTATATCAAACAATCTTTTCGTATATCCAGTATCACCACTAAACAATACATATCTATCATCTTCATTCAATAAAAAACCCAGGGAGCCTGTCATATGATCTACTGGAATAGGTCTTATACAGATGTTATCAATATAAAATTCCTTTAGCTCTAGCTCCTTAAATCTAATTAAGGGCTCGCCTTTCACCTTTAGTTGCCCTATATCAGGCCATACTAATCCATTAAATACGTGCTCTTTTAAGACATCAATAGTGGTAGAACTCCCCCATATTTTTATTCCACCAGCCTTATTGATAAATACGCTATCTGCAATAAAAGGCAACTCTTTTATATGGTCTATATGTGAATGGGTGAGTAGAATATTATCTATTTTTGAAAGTCTCTCATCAGTTATCTCTGATGCAGCAGAGCCAGCATCAATAAGAATGGTGTTATTCACCAAGATGCTAGTAGTATTAAACCCCTTCATTACAGATCCGCTGCACCCTAGTATCTCTATCTTCATATAAACCCCATGCCTGCGTGGCAGGCACAACCAAGGGTGAAAAGCTCTCAGCCTCTAGCTTTCAGCTATCAGCTATATAAGGATTGAATTTACTTCATATTCTTTTTTAAGCTGAATGCTGACCGCTGAAAGCTGATTGCTATTTTCATATAAGCTTACCTACCCTGTGCAGGAAATATATCGTCACTATAGCATTAATTCTAAAATATCGCAGTAAAGAATACCTCCCCTACCCCGATTCTGATAAAACTTATAATCCTTAAAAATAGAGTATTTCTCGTTTGTTAGCATCTGAACCAAATAGATGTCAAGGCTGTTTTATTAGACAGCTATCAGTGTTCAGCTCTCAGCTATCAGTACAATAAAGAAAAACAACTAATGTTCACACGTTCAACTTATTCGGTTGAAAAACCTTTGATAATAGTTGACGCAGTCGTAAAAAGTCTTTTTAACTTGTCATTTCGAGTGACCTGCCTGCCGGCAGGCAGGAACGAGAAATCTTTCCAATGCAACATGCTGAATAGACAAGATTTCTCCCTACGGTCGATCTGCCTGCAGCAGGCAGGAATGACCGAGTCACCGAGTTTGACTTTTTTGCGAAACCATCATAGTTCAATCTTAAAAAATGGGATAACCCCGGATTTATTTTATACTGAATTTACCCTCTCTTATTTTACAATCCTTTTTAGCCTCTACTATTATTGACAAACTCGTAAAAAGTCCATCATACCCCTTAACCGTCATTCCGGCGAAAGCCGGAATCCAGTCTTTTCAAGTAGTTGCACACCATCTGGGCTCCGGTTTTCACCGGAGTGACGACTTTTTACGAAATTATCATTATTTATAAATGGGTAAACATCACCTCTTGGGTTTAAAAACAATAGTTCCCTCAGCATTTTTTTCTACTGCCTTTTTGTTAAGCAATATGGGGTTATACTCACCCTTAAGCCATTTTCCCGTCTGATCTTTGTAGTGACGACTCATGAAATTCCCCGAGTTGCCAGGGGGTTCAATGAAAACCCAGTTTTCTGGATTAGAGTAGTCAATGATCATCCGTAGCGCGGCCCCATGATTGACGACCATTTCCTTATCCATAGGATATCCCGCTGCATTGACAGTGGTATGGGTACCGCCAATAGGATATGGGCCATCATTGAGAAATCTACCTAATATGCCCACTTCTTTGCCTATGGGGTGGTAGAAGATAAGAGGTTTTACCTTTCCCCACCTCCAGCCATGTATGTCATTGCCATGGTTCTCCACAAGGTAATCCACGGATTCTTTAAAGGCTTTTTGATAGAGATCATCCAGAGTTTCCACCTCTGGGGTTGTGATATTGTCCACCCATAACGATTTGCCCCTTTCAATAATCCCATAGAGGGAATTGATGGCAATATAATAATAATGAATAAATGTGTTGAAGCGTTCTTGACCCATTTCATCTAAGTAAATCAATCTGAGTAGATTTTGAAATGAGAGGTAAAAGATAGAAGCAGGAATACTCTCTGCTGTAGCCACATAATCCCAGTCACAGAGTTCTTTCTTAGCCTCGGCGTAATGAGCCGAAAGACCAGCTTTATCAAGAGCTTGAATCATTGAAGGCAATATCCTCCTGGCAGTGAGTGATGTAACGTCTGTCTGCATTTTTACCATATATTCGAAGTCGATCTTGTTTTCACCTTCTTCTATCATCTCGACAATCCTCAAAAAACGGTCTGGCACTGCCCAAAAACTAGATATATAATAGGGGTAATTCCCATCCACCATTCTATTATTAGCAGCAGCAACATAGCCTGATTCAGGGTTTACAGAACAGGGCAGTTCTTCAGGAGCCACATATCCCTTCCAATCGTATTTTTCATCCCACCCAGGGAGGGGACGCATACCGTCAAAACCATCCCGAATGGGGATGGCCATTCCTGCCCACATAGCGATATTCCCATCTTTATCGGCGTATACAAAGGTAGAACCAGGACAAGCCATCATCCGGGCAGCTTCGCCAAATTCCCTCCAATTCTTGGCCTTCATGATGTGGTAAAATGCCTCTGCTCCTGGTTTGTCATACATTGTCCAACAAAGTGTCACCACCTCGTTTTGTCCAGATGGAATGGACAGATCAGCCACATCGCTTATGACAGGTCCGTGGTGGGTCATCCATATCTCGATTTCAACCGGATCAGATCCCTTTACCTTTATAACATCCTTTTTTATCTTCATATCCATCCACTTGCCCTCATAAAGGTATTGATGAGGATTTTCCGGCCTCACTCTTTCTACATAGAAGTCAGAAGGATCCTCAGATGCGGTGGGAAGTCCCCAGGTCAGGTAATCGGTATGACCCTCCACAACAACAGGGGTTCCAGGGATCGAGCCACCGTGGACCCTAAACTCTGGGGTAGACATATGTACCTGGTAGTAAGAATTGGGTATTCCAAGGTCCATATGGGAATCATCAGCCAGAATCGGTTTTCCGCTAGTTGTCCTCTTACCAGAGACAGCCCAGGAATTGCTGGCCATAAGATGATGGATAGGTAGGAAATCAGCAAGATTACTTACGTGCGAGAAAAGAGTTTTATCAAAAAGCCCTGGGCAGAAGGCAAAATCAGGATATATATACCCTGAATCCTTAGGATAGTAATTAAATACTTCACTGAGCTTTGCTTCTGGTATATCTTTTGCCATCCTGGCTCTTAAGATCTCTATATCCATAGAACAATTCAAGGCATATGCCATGATCATATTCATTGCAGCAGTATCCTCTGGTTTCCATGGTTCCATCCTATATCCTAAAAGGAGAAATTCTATCGGAGGCTTGTCCTTAGTATTTTCAAGATAGAAATTGACTCCTTTAGTATAAGCACTCACTGCTGCCTTCATCTCAGGTGATATCTCCTCATAATACTCGGATGCGCTTTTTGGGGCAAAGATTGTTCTCAAGAATCTGTCATCTTCAATAGTGTCCTTACCAAAAATTTCAGATAGATGCCCGTAAGCAGCGTGGCGCATAATGTCCATCTGCCAGAGCCTGTCTTGGGCCTGGCAGTAACCGAGAGCAAAAAAGGCGTCATGCTCATTTTGGGCGAATATATGGGGCACGCCGTAGATGTCCCGAATTATGGCTACATGGGCCTCCACCTTGTCAGTGATTATTTCTCCGGAAATCTCAGGCAGAGTAGCCTTGAGCATTCCATAGACAAAGATAGAGGCCAAGATCACCACAACAACCAAGATACCGATTATAATCTTTAATATCTTCATCTGATTCTATACCTCCAATTTTTGACGCTCTCGTAAAAAAATCGGATTCAGTTAATGTGTCATTTCGAACGAATGTGAGAAATCTTAGATTTCTCGTCGTTGCACTCCTCGAAATGACAGAAAGGGTGCTCGAAATAACGAGTTAAAAAGACTTTTTACAAAGTCGTCAATTTTTGTATCAGTGAGACATTTCCCAATATTATCCTTTCCTGGTCATCACATCGTACTTGCTATGGCATAACCTTAAAATGTGGTTCGTCGCTCACAACTACATCTATTACTGTCGGCACATCACTCCCAAGGGCCTCTTTAAATACTGGTTTAAAGTCACCAGGTTTCTCTATCCTTATCCCCTTGCACCCAACTGCCTGGGCAATGGTAGCGAAATTGGTAGAGGCATATTCAGTAGCTATCCTACGGTCTGGCGCCTGGAAGTCCCTCACATTGCCAAGACAAGAGTTATTTAATATTACATAAGTAACAGGCAGTTCGTACTGTTTTGCCATTTCAAGACAGTAGAGATGCATCATCATGCCACCATCGCCACATACACTAATAATCTTCCTGTCTGGCTGAATAATTTGAGCTGCCAGCGAAGCAGCTATACCATACCCAACCCCGGCAGCACCTCCAGGTGCGATAATCTGACCAGAGCTCTTTGACTGGAAATGATGGGCAAACCATACACGATTGTTTCCCGCATCAAGGACTATAAGATCATCTGCAGAAACTGCATCATTCACATCTTTGACAACCCTTTCAGGTAAAATAGGGATTTCATCTGAAGTTAAGACATCTTCACTGAAAAACTTGTACTCAGCCTTTATTTTTTTCAACTCCTCAATCCGTTTATTTACATTAATGTTTACTGGTTTATCCTTAATTGAGTTTATTATCTCTCTCAGCGCCAGTTTTGCATCAGAGGTAACACCTATCTCAATTGGGTAAGTCCACCCAGTATTCAGGGATTCAATATCTATGTGGATAATCTTTTGCTTTTCGGGTTTGATAAAATCTGGCGAGAGTGATTTTGTATTATCAGGTGCAAGACATGTCCCTACTGCAAGTAGCAGGTCTGCTCCTGCTATCTTTTCGTTTGCCACCTTCTGACCAATAGCACCCATTGTACCTAAGGCAAGGTCGTGTGTTTCTGGAATTCCACTTTTTCCCATATAGCTTGTGGCAACAGGCATACCGATAATCTCTGCCAGCTCCTGAACCTCCTTATAAGCCTTAGAACTATGAACACCTCTTCCAGTTATCATTACAGGATCCTCTGCCTTGAGTAACATCTCAGCTATTCTCTTGGCATCACCCTTAGATATGCATGCAGGGGATGTATGGATATGTCCCTTAAGTGGAAATAATTTTGGAGTTGCCTCATCAGGTTCAATCTGAGCATAGCTGACTTCCCATTTAAAAAGAACACAAGCAGGACCAGGACGACCAGTAGTAGCATGCTTGATAGCAAGTTGGACTCCATGCACAAACTCAGAGGCAGTAGTAGCATAGGTCGTGTACTTGGTCATTGATCGCATAATCCCTGGAAGATCAACCGCGCCATATTCACCACTAGCACACTGGTATGGACCGTGCTGTGTCAGGGAGCCATAATCAGATACATCTGCAATAACTAACATTGGTACACCGGCAAGATACGCCTCTACTATACCGTACCCACCGCTTGTACCAATCCAAAGGCCCTGACCCATCAAGACGCCAGGCTTACCTGTCAGCCGACCATAGATATCTGCCATACATGCCGCACCACCCTCTTGCCGTGCAAGTACGGCGCGTATCTTGTCCTTTTTATCAACCAGTGCATCGTAGATTAACGCTGCTGCCCCTCCAGGCAGACCAAAGACATGATCAATGCCTGCTTCGATAAGAATGTCTGTAAAGATAGATCCTACACCTTTTAGCATAATTTTCCCTCCTCTCCTCTTTAAAGATCTTTTTCTCCTATTTTATTTAAGCCTTTATCCTCTTAAGTAAAAAGTCACAAACCTCCCTCTCCCTCGATGGGAGAGGGCTGGGCCTGCCCTGGCGCGAATCGGTTCGAATATAGCGTAATGTATCGAATTAGCTCTATATGATCTTTAATGCATGCAAGCATCAATGCCAGGTTTGGGCCAAGGGTGGGGGTGAAAACAACGAATTTCAAGCAGTTATATCCCCCTCCCCTTTGTCCCCTCCCACCAGGGGAGGGGACAATTTAACTTTTTGCGAAACCATCAAACTTAGTATTTAAGGAACCTGTTAAGAACCAACATATTTACTGCAGCCAGAAAAGTGGCAGACACAAGGGTTAATATACCCGCTGTATAGGAACCTGTTGCAGAAACAACTCCTCCTACAATCAAAGGGCCCAATCCGCCCCCAATCATCATGGCCATCCCATTGTAAAAACCAGTTCCTGTGCCTACTCTGTGACGTGGGAGTATACGCTGAATAATAGCATACTCATTGGCAACGTAACTCATCTGGAAGAAAATAGCAGTAGCGAAAAGCACAATAGTCATAGTGATTGTTGCTGCAGTTGCTGCAAAATACCCAATCACGCCGGTCACAATATAGCCCATACCAGCTAGGAGCACCCGACGGCGAGTTTTATCACCAAGCCATGCCATCAATAAGATCCCACCAATAGCTACCACATAGGGAAGCGAAAGGGCATACTTGAGTTTTCCAAACTCCAGTCCTCTTTCCTGGATGAAATATGTAGGGAACCACATGATAAGGCCAAATGCAATAAAGTTATTAAGTATTCCACCGAGCATTGCAATCCAGTATGTTTCTTTTTGAGAAACAGTTTTACTTGATTCCAGAAACCAACCCCCTCAGGCTCATCTACTTCCATTCCAGTTTCAATGTAGTTGATCTCCTCTTCGGTTATGGTGGGGTGCTCACGAGGGATGTTATACACAAAATACCACAAAAGTGGAATAGGAGAAATTTGCGTTGTCGTATTTTTCAGATGACGGTTAAGGGGTTTAGTAGGCAGGTAATGGGGGAGGATATCTTAGTTGAAGAGAAAAACGGATATAATGAGGAGTTATTAGTAATGGTTATCAAT
>JAGGYK010000076.1 GCA_021162585.1 Deltaproteobacteria bacterium | reverse complement strand
TATTGTTTTACATAAAAATTAAGAAGGAGGTTTTCAAATGTTACTGGGAAATTTCTTTAAAAAGCACACAGTTGAGAGACCGGATGCAGAGGCCATCGTGTTCAAAGACAGGCGTATCACGTACCTACAATATGACCACGAGTCTGATAGAGTAGCCATGGGCATGCTTGAGATAGGGGTGAAAAAGGGGGATCGAGTAGGCATTTATGTCCCTAACTGGCCAGAATTTCTCTTCACCTATATGGGAGCGGCAAAGATCGGTGCAGTGGCAGTGCCAGTAAGCTGGCGTTTCACCACCCAAGAGGTCAAGTTCATCCTGGAGGATGCCGATGTCTCACTTCTTATTATGGCACCAGGTTTCTCTGGTATAGATTTTGTCCAGACCATCGATCCCATTCGTGAGGAACTCTCCTCTTTACAACATGTAGTCATGCTGGATGGTGGAGAAATAAAGGAATGGATGACGCCCTATTCCCGATTTGTTGCCGAGCCGAACCCTATCCTTGAGGAGGCAAAGGCTGCTGTGGACCTAGATGACCCTGTACTCTTTCTCTATACCTCCGGCACTACAGGCGTTCCCAAGGCAGCAATCCTTACTCACAAAAATCTTGTTTCCTATACCAATGCTCAGGCTAAGACCACAGAATTTACAAAAGACGACATCCTCATGCTGGACATCCCTCTCAATCATGTAGGGGGAGCAGTAATGGCTGTAGTGGCATGCCTCAATGTAGGCGCCAAACTCGTCATGTTAGATGCCTTTGACCCTGAAGAAACTCTGAAGATTATTGAAGATGAGAGGATCACTATTATAGGGCAGGTCCCTGCTCAATATTCCCTCCAGCTCCTGGGCCCTTATGTGGAAAAGTATGACTTAAGCTCTATAAGGGGAGCTATTGTCTCATCTCAGCCTTGTCCTACAGAATTGATATTAGAGATAAAAAAAAGGATGGGAGTCTTTCCCCAGAATGCCTACGGCCTTACCGAGGTAAGTGGTGCTATTACCTTCACCCGAGCTGATGATGGGGAGGAAAAGCTAAAATACACCGTAGGAGTGCCTATAGAAGGGGTGGAACTAGGCATTATGGATCCAAACTATACTCTCCTTCCGCCAGGTGAAGTAGGTGAGGTAGTGATCAAAGGCGATCCTGTGATGAAGGGATACTGGAAGAGGCCCAAAGAAGATGCAAGGGTGTTTGATGCAAAGGGCTACTTTCACACAGGGGATATGGGGAAACTCGATGATGACGGCTATCTCATCATTGTTGGGAGAAAGAAAGAGATGTACATAAGAGGGGGAGAAAACGTCTATCCCCCTGAAGTTGAGGATGCTATCGCGAAACATCCTGACGTCTTAATGGTAGCAGTGATAGGGCGTCCAGATGCTGTCATGGGAGAGGTGGGAAGGGCCTATATTGTGCCAAAGCCTGGTACCAGCGCCACCCCTGAAGAGATAAAGGAATTTTTAAAGGATAAACTGTCCAAATTCAAGATACCCCAGGACGTTATATTCAGAGAACAACTTCCCTTGACCCCTTTGGGAAAGGTGAAAAAGCTTGATCTCTATAAAGAGATAGAAAAGAAATCGGGAATGGAATAATATGAAACAATACGATGCAATAGTAATCGGGGCAGGGATCGCAGGCCTTGGCGTGGCAGGCCTTCTACAATCTAAGGGAATAAAGACCCTCGTGCTTGAAAAAAGCAAGATGGTTGGAGGAAGAGCCAAGACTTACGAGATCCCAGGCGGATGGAGAGTAGACAGCGGCACCCACTGCGTGAATTTGGGGGAACATTCTGCCTGCGCACAGCTCCTCAAAAGGCTGGGCAAAGAGATAAAATGGTCAAGGCCGATTGAGGGCCTTATGGTCTTCCATGAGGGAAAATGGATGTATGTAGAGGAGTACCTAAATCTCTCAGATAAAGAAACTGAAGAACTCTCTGCTATAGAAAAACGCATACTTATGAGCACGGACGAGGAGATCGAGGGACTTGATACCCTATCCCTTGCTCAATTTATTAAGGAAAACGTAAACTCTCTAAAGATAGCCGAGTATTTTGAGATCATAGGGATGGTTCAGACTACCCTCACTGAGCCAAAGAACATATCAGCAGGGGAATTTGTTTACATCTATAGGGATAGCATCAAATTCGGAGGCAAAGGCATGCTTAAGGGGAACGTCAAGATGCCTGTAGGGGGTATTGGCGTGATGGTTGGAGCCGAGGCTGAAGCAGTATCCTCGATGGGAGGAATTATTCAGTTAAACACCCCTGTGCGGGAAATAGAAATAATTCATAAGGGCCCGGGAGCAGTGTTAACCGATACTGAAGAATACAAGGCCTCTATTGTGGTCTTGGCAATGCCCCTCTGGAGACTGGGAAAGGTTCTTCCTGTCCAGGAGACAAATTCGCCTCTTCCCCGACCCTGGTGCGAAAGGATCAATGGGCTTGTGGAGGAGACCAGCGCATCTATGGGCTTTACTGTGGGGACAAGTACCCCCCTCTTTACTGAGCCGGTATACCTTTCACACCGGAAACTCTCCAGTGTCAATCTCCCTCTTCAGGTCTTGGGGCACACCCTCTTTGACGAGACTATAGCACCTCCAGGCCATATGATAGCCTTTATCGGGACCCCCTGTACGCCGGAGCAGGCTAGAAATAATACCTTTCGGGAACAGACTCTGCAGGCCTTTTGGGAGACAATAAAGGTGATGTTCCCGAAGATCAAGGAAGGGCTTGTGTGGAAAAGGGACGGCCATTATATAGGGGTGGATGGGCTGAGCAGGTCACCAGGGCTTACAGGCAGGCATCGCCCCCAGGTTTTTCTCCCAGAGATTCCAGGTCTTTATTTCGCTGGTGATTGCTATGCTGGCAGAGGGATAGGGATGAACGCTGCTGCACGCTCTGCCATGATATGCGCCAATAAAATTTTGGAGGATATAAAATAAAGTGAAGGCTCCGCCACCTGCAAGGCAGTGGCTTGGCAATTTTTCGTTCGCCGAATAAATCCGGCTCTCACCGCTGCTTAAAAGACCGTTGCCTTCAAGGAAAGGAGAGCAACAATGAAGGTACAAGCCCTTTTTTTATCAGCAATTTCACTCATAATTTTAGCCACTGCTAATACAGGGATTGCACAAACAGTCACAATACCTCCCATGCCCTTCTGGGACAACCCAACCATAGAGATTGATGAAACACTTATATTACAACTGGCATCAGACTATTGTTCAGATGCTGGAGGTGAAGCATCGAGCCCAGCATTTTTCTTAGGGTATCTACCCCTATGGTCTGTTGATGAACTATGCCAAATTTCTCCTGACAAGGCCCAGATAAGTAAATTTCTCGGCAACCTGTACATTTCTGGTTATTTCGGGGGTGTCTGGCTCAGGGATGCCCTATCAACCAATAATGTGGATCCTGAAAATGTTTCAATGCCCCTCAAACAGGCAATGCCCGAGGCCTTACGTGAGAAAATGGAACTGGGTAATGATGCACTCATCTTCTATGCCCTCACATGTCTCGTGGGCGGACTGATAGATGTCGCGCTGGAGGGATACAATAGTTTGATTTTTATCGCTAATCGCCTCTCCATAGAACCGTTCCTTATGCTCTACGGCTACAACTGGGGATACCTTGATTTTATGCTTGAGAATCCTCCTGACGGCATAGTGCCCCCTGATGACTTAATAATCTGTAACAGATTCCTTGATTGCCAGATGCCTGATGCCAAACTTGTAACCCTTACCCAGTATAAACCAGTGCTGGATAAATTATATACCCCTCCTATCTGGAGGTGGTGGGATTCCTCGAGTTGGAAATGGTTGGAGATGAGAACTGCACTTGAAATCTGGGGTAAAGGCTCTGTTGCTGCAGGAGAAGGTGTCTGGGAACATATCATGAGTGACTCAGAACTCTCTGAGCCAGCATATAACCTTTTGATTGATCTAAGTGCTCGCTTTTTGCTTGTAGCTGAGCTCTCGTTACTTCCAACAATGGAAGGCTATGCCGAATATGATGGGGATGCAGGAGGGTGTGGCCTCCTCCAGGAAGCTGGTATGATAATGTGGGCTGCAAGTTACTTTATGGGGCTTCATTCTTTACAGCCTGAGGGAACATTCCCTGAACTATGCTGCCCATAGCACAAAGCACATCAACTATTTGTCAATAATAAAGATTTGACCCCAGAAGATCTTAAGAGTTAGTTCCTTACCATCTCCTGATTTAACCTTGAAGAAAGGAGCATTCGTACCAATCTTTAAACCATCTGCCATAGAAACTATCGGCAAAAACAATCCGATAGATATAGCGACTGTAACAAGAACTTTTCTTTTAGTCATTCTTTACCCTCCCTTTTTTCCAAGAACCAATGTAAATTGGTATAGGTATGCCATAATTTTTTAGAAATACCATAATCATCTGATATGGACTTCAAAATTCTTTTGGAGAGTTCACCTAGTTCAACCAGATCCCTTCCCGCTTGCTCCAAAGAGGTCGAAATCTTCTCTAGTATTTTTTGTTGTCAAGTGACTATTTTGCTTTGGCTCTGGAAAAAGCCAGTTTTTAGGCTGATAGGCTTCTAGTATTCCAGCAGACTTAACCCCTCCTGACCCTATTTTCTCAGGGCTTTGTAGACAAAATTATACAGCCATTCGTCTTATAGGGTGAATAAAAAGACTCGAAAGGAGGATTGTGCATGGATTATACATGAAAAGGTTATCATGATATTGGTAGTTAGGATGATTTTTTGGGTCTTGTATGATCAGGTCTGGCTATGCCAGGCAAGTTCAGCAAGAGATGGATTCTGTAGCAAAGAGTATCTATCAACGGGTGGTAAGCTATGAACTAACCCCCCGTTAATAACAAAGGAGATTTCATATGATTCAACTAAAAAAACTTATATCAATTCACTATATCTGGAAACGATTGCTTTCCGTATTAATCTTGGGCTTTCTTGGATTTTGCCTTGTGGCAACCACGGTGGGGCTGTCAGGTTGCTCTAGTGACTCTAGTGGATTAAATGCTCAGGGCGAACAAGAGACGACAGACGGCGAGATAGTGATCGGTCTGACAGATGCCGAAGGTGATTTCGTGTGCTATACGGTAAATGTACTTTCCCTCACCCTGACCAAGGCGGGTGGTGCTGTTGTCGAGGCCCTGCCACTTTCGACCAGGGTAGACTTTACTAGATTCACTGAGATGACGGAATTCCTGACAGCTGCTACCATACCATCAGGTGTCTATACCAAGGCCACCATGACGCTGGATTATCAGGACGCTGATATCTGGGTCGAGGGTGCTGACGGTGAAGCCGTGAAGGTGGATACCATCCAGGATGTGAATGGGAACGAAATCATGACCCTGGAAGTCTCAGTGCATCTGGAAGGCAAGAACTCACTTCTGATTAGACCGGGCATTCCTGCCCACCTCACCCTGGACTTTGATCTGGGTGTATCCAATAAAGTGGAGTTCGAGGAAAGCGGTTCGCCTGTACTGACAGTAAAGCCTATTCTGCTGGCAGATGTGGATCCCCAGGAGCCTAAGATCCACCGTTTACGTGGGCCTCTCAAGAAGGTGAGTGTGAATAAAGGAACCTTTGATGTTATTATCCGTCCCTTCATCCATGTTCTCTCAGGTGGCCATGATCGTTTCGGGGCCCTCAAAGTCTTCACCGATGACAAGACTGTCTACGAGATCGACGGCGCTTTGTATCAGGGTAAAGAGGGGCTGGTTGCGCTGGATGCCATGACAACCTTCACAGCCACCATTGTGATCGGTGACCTCAGATTTAATCCGTGTAGATTTGAGGCGCGCCAGGTCTATGCCGGCTCCAGCGTACCGGGTGGAGAACTTGATGTTGTGGCAGGCAATGTGATCAGCCGTGATGATGGTGACGTGGTAACTATGAAGGGTGTCACCCTGATAAGAGCGGGTGGTAGCGTAGTGTTTAATGACACGGTTGCCGTTCATCTTGGGAATAATACCAAGGTGAGGCGCCAACTCTCTAAAGATGAGTATAACATCAATGACATATCGGTTGGGCAGCGTGTCACAGTGTTTGGTACTCTAAACCATGATGAGACCGAGCTGGATGCGACAGATGGTTATGCACATATGTTGCTTACCACCCTCAGGGGTACGGTACTTGATGTCGATACACCCCTGTTTGTGATCAACATCCAGTCCATTGACAGACGCCATGTGAGCGTCTTCGACTTCCAGGGTACAGGCATGGATCCTGATAATGATGCAGACCCAGCCTACTATGAGATCGATTCCGGAAGTCTGGATCTCTCCTCCCTCGCTCAAGCTTCCCCAGTAAAGGTGCGGGGTTTTGTCAGCCCTTTCGGCCAGGCACCGGAAGACTTTGAGGCCCAGACTGTGATCGATGTTTCAAACGTAAAGGCTGTAATGACGGTGAATTGGGACCCGGTTTCAACCACTGCGTTTGAGAATCTCTCGGCACAAGGCCTAACGCTTAACCTGGAAGGTATCGGGCTATTCCACCACATGGGCCGGGCCGGCGTGGTGACGGATTTGGTCATGCTTTCTGATTCGCCTTTTATACAGCCGCGAGAAGGAGGGCAAGGCCTGTTTTCGATTACCCAGAATGGGACTTGCCAGCTCCACACCACCTTCGAGAATTTTGTTGCAGATCTTAAGGATCGGCTTGCAGATGGTGGTGCAGTAAAGGACCTTGTGGCGACAGGGTTATTTGATGACGGCACTGCAACCCTGACCGTGGGTAACGTCTCTGTTAAACTGGAGTAAGCTGATTCCAATCAGGGTATCAGGGGCAGATAAACACCTTGTCTGCCCCTGATTTGAATGCAAAGATTAGCCTTGCCAGCAGGGCAATTGGGTAGAGGGATACTGGATACTATTGAGGCCAGGGCCAAACAGCGTATGGGTCCATAGCCATTATGGACCGGGCGGAAATTGGATACCTGGCCACTGGCGAATGTGATGATTGTTCAGCAAAAGAAAAGTGACAGGCAACTCATCTCATATTATTATTTTTGTAGACAAAGCGTCTCGCTTATTCGTCTTAGAAAGTAAAAGATAAGAAAAGATAAGCGAACAGAGGTGAAATAATGAAAAAGCATATCATGATAGGGGCATTTACGATGCTAAGCGTAATCTTTGTTTTCTCGGATGTGGCCTTAGCAGGCAGGTTCATCAGCAGAAAAGGATCTATCAGGGAATAGCCAGTGGTGAACTGACTCCTCATGAGACATTCAGGCTTGGAAAGGAGCAGTGGCACATCCAGAAAAACAAGTGCGTTGCCTTGGCTGACGGCAAGTTTACTCCAATAGAACGTGTGCAATTGGAGCAGAAGCAAAATTGTTCAAGCAGACACATTTATTGGCTGAAACATAACGATATCAGCAGGTAGAGTGAGAGTAGGGTGAGAAATGTGGAGACAGATGCTAAGAAGACTGGTATTATAGACAAACAATGCTGTACCTGGATCAAGGACAAGACCAGGCCAAGTCCCCGGATAATTCGTCTCAGGTGGTATCCCTGGTGGAGAAGGCCAAGGCAGGGAGCAGACCAGCGTTTGAACAACTTGTGGGTATATTTCAGGAGGATATTTTCCGTATGGTATATTACCGAACCCGTTCACGCATGGATGCAGAGGATCTAACGCAGGAGATTTTTATGCAGGCATTAAAAAATTTGTCCAAGCTTAAGAGAAACGAGGTGTTTCGTCCCTGGCTCTTCAGCATTGCTCTCAATCGGGTCCGGGATTTTCATCGTAAGAAACGAGTCATCTCCTTTTTCAGAGCTTCAGCTCAAGAGGAGGAATTTGACCAATCTGATATGGCAACCCACGGCCGTCCCGGGGCCCTGGATCACCTGATGAGACAGGAATTCTGGAAGCAAGTAGGACTGTTTTTGGACAGGCTCTCTCGTCTGGAGCGGGAGGTATTCCAATTACGGTTCATGGATTATCTCAGCATAAGAGAAATCAGCCAGGTCTTAAACAGAAATGAAAGCACTGTCAAGACTCATCTGTATCGGGCGATCCAGAAGTTTAGAAAGGAGCCCGCGATGCTTCAATTATTGCAGGAGGAAGCACCATGAGTAACGAAAAAGGCTCTCATCTTGACAAAGACCAGTTACTCTGGGCTGTGGTGGACG
>JAGGYK010000228.1 GCA_021162585.1 Deltaproteobacteria bacterium | reverse complement strand
CAGCCTGGGGGGCAAATAATATTATTGCCTTACGTTGTTGTATCCTCAGTAATCGTTGGGAAAATTTCTGGGAGTATCGATCCTGTGCCTAATATATGTTACCCATAAATTTGTCGCACACCCAAAAAATGTTAAAACATAAGATAACTCCTCTTGAAATCCCTGGCATCCCTGGAAATGCTTTGTTTCTAGGCGCATTTATTAGTTATCATACGAGGGATGGGACAATATAACTTGATTCCCAAAGACTATTGTTCAGCTATACATGGCACCTCTACACGCAAAGCCCTTTTCGCTAATTAACTGAATATGTTAATAAAATGATGCGCGATAGATCCCTAAGCAAGAATGGGGACAATGGAAAGGCTACTTTAAATATCAGAATGAAAATCCATGTTAAATAATTTTTTGCAGAGGCTTTCTCAGCTATGGCCAGACATGAATGATATTGACAGGGAGTTTATTGAAGGTGCCGTGGAGTACTACAGGGCATACTGGAGGCTTCCAGTCGGGAATGCCATTGACAGGCTCATCCAAGAGACAGAGCTGCGTCCTACCATGCCGCCAGAGGCCAGGGAAGAACTGGATGTCTATGATGCAAAATTGAAACTTGACATTAGGTCTTGTATCTGTATAGAGTCCCGTTTTTTAAATATCATTTGGGGGAGGAAGATGTTAAGAGCAAAGGAAATACAAAATATCAAAGAGATCCTCATTACGATGAAAAAGGAGATTCTAGAAAATCTGCAAGAAAGGGTTAAATCCAGCAATATAAATGAACAAAGAGAGATAGGGGATATATTTGATGATGCTGATCTTGAACAATCAAGAGATTTCAATCTCCTCCTTACTACTCGAGAACGACAAAAACTGCAACAAATCGACGCGGCATTAAAGAGAATGGATGAAGGCGAGTATGGCATTTGCGAAGAATGTGGTGAAGACGTCCCGATTGGACGCCTAAAGGCTATGCCTTTTGCTGCCTTATGCGTTAAATGCAAGTCTAAACAAGAAAGAATAGCAGGCCACTCTGTTGTTTCCTTAAAAGAAAAGGGTTAAAGTAATGGCTCACCGGGTGGAGGTTGGCTTAAAGCCACACCTTGCCAAAGCACGTGGCGAAAAAATAAAAAACCAAATAAACCGTGTATTATCAGCAGGTAGAGAGATAAAGGCCATTATATGTTTAGATATATATAACATCGATGCTGAAGACATTGATGATTTATGGCTCAGAGAAGCCTTTTGCGACCCAGTAATACAGGACATTGCTATAGATCGCCCTCTCTCTAAGGATTTCCACTGGTATATAGAGATCGGCTATAAGCCTGGAGTGACAGACAATATAGGTCATAGCGCTACTACTGCCTTGAAGTTGATATCTGGCCATACTATAGACGTATACTCTGCCAAGGCATATCTTATTAAAGGAACTTTAAATAGATACATGGCTGAAAGGATTGCCTATGGCTTTCTTGGAAACACCCTTATTCAATCCTTCAGAATCTTCCATCCTAAGGAGATATCTGGTGGTATAACCCCATATATACCAAAAGTGGAATATCTATCTGCCCAAGGCGGACCAACGGTAGAGGAGATCTCTCTTGAAATCTCTGATAAAGAACTGATGGAACTTTCTAAAAACAGGGTTCTGGCCTTAAACCTTGAAGAGATGATGGCTATACAAAGATACTTACGAGACCCACAAGTCCTGGATGTTAGAAAACAATATTCTCTTGGCCCTAAAATTACAGATGTCGAGATAGAGGCCCTAGCTCAAACATGGTCTGAACACTGTAAGCATAAGATATTTAACGCTCACATAACCTATGAAGAATCAGGAAAAAAGGAAGAAATTGTCTCCTTATTTAAGACATATATCCAAGGATCAACAAATAAAATCAGAAAGAGAAAAAAAAGGCAGGATATATGCGTAAGCGTATTTACCGACAACGCTGGGGTAATACGTTTCAATAAGGACTATAACCTTGTATTTAAGGTGGAGACACACAACTCACCCTCTGCCTTAGATCCTTATGGCGGTGCTCTTACAGGCATAGTTGGTGTAAACAGGGATCCTTTTGGCACTGGCCTTGGGGCAAAGCTCATCTTCAATACAAACGTGTTCTGCTTTGCAAGCCCTTTCTACAACAAAAGGCTTCCCAAAAGGATACTGCACCCAAGACGAATCTTTGAAGGCGTCAGGGAAGGCGTGGAGCATGGAGGAAATAAGTCCGGGATCCCCACCATAAATGGCAGTATTGTCTTTGACGAGCAATACTTAGGTAAGCCCTTGGTATATTGTGGCACAGGCGGACTGATGCCTGCAACGATAACCGGCAAGGCATCTCATACAAAAGAGGTCAAACCGGGTGATTTAATTGTTATGTCCGGAGGTAGGATAGGAAAGGATGGTATACATGGGGCAACATTTTCTTCCGAGGAATTGCATGAAGAATCCCCTACATCTGCGGTGCAGATAGGAGATCCAATCACCCAGAAACGACTCACAGACTTTTTGCTAAAAGCAAGAGATCTGGGGCTATACAGGGCTATTACAGATAATGGGGCGGGAGGTTTGTCCTCTTCTGTTGGGGAAATGGCCCTATTAAGTAATGGATGTAGAATAGAGCTTGACCGTCCTCCCCTAAAATATCAAGGGCTGAGTCCATGGGAAATATTATTATCAGAGGCCCAGGAGAGGATGACCCTGGCTGTGCCAAAGGGCAAGATTGATAGGTTTCTATCCTTGTCCTGCCAAATGGGAGTTGAGTCAACAGTGATAGGGGCCTTTTCCGATACTGGATTCTTTCACTGTACATATAAAGGCAAGACTGTAGCCTATCTGTCCATGAATTTTTTACACGAGGGCCTTCCAAGGTTGAAGCTTAGGGCCAAATGGGAGGAAAAGGAAATAGAAGATGTAACAACACCTGAGCCAGAGGATCATAATGAAAGATTATTAGAGATGCTCTCTCGCTTGAATATCTGCTCAAAGGAATATGTTATCCGTCAATATGACCATGAGGTCCAAGGTGGCTCTGTGATAAAACCACTGGTCGGTAAAGACCGTGATGGCCCATCTGATGCTGCAATAGTAAGGCCTATACTTGAAAGCATGGAAGGGGTTGTTGTATCAAACGGTATTGTTCCCAGATACTCGGCCATTGATACATATCACATGACTGCATGTGCCCTTGATGAGGCCCTGCGTAATTATATATGTGTTGGTGGCGATCCGAATCACTGGGCTTGTCTAGATAATTTCTGCTGGTGTGATCCTATAGAGAGCGAAAAAACTCCTGATGGCCCATTTAAACTGGCTCAGCTGGTAAGAGCAAACAAAGCCCTGTCCGATTACACAACTGCATTTGGCTGTCCCTGCATCTCTGGTAAGGATAGCATGAAAAATGATTACATTATAGGGGAGACAAAGATATCCATACCCCCTACCATTTTGTTTTCTGTAATAGGTAAGATTCAAGATGCAAAAAAGGCCATTACTATGGATATAAAGCACCCTGGCGACATGATATACATACTTGGTATCACAAAAAGGGAGTTGGGTGGCTCTGAATACCTTGCATCTCATGGTATGGTAGGAAAGACTATCCCAAAGGTCGTGGCTGCCAGCGCCTATAAGCGTTATAAATTGATTTATAAGGCAATACAAAGGGGATTAATTGCATCAGCACATGATATATCAGATGGAGGGATGGTCGTTTCTGCTGCTGAAATGGCCTTTGCTGGTGGGTTTGGCCTTAGGATAGATCTATCTTTAATACCTGCAGAGAAAGGCATGAATGATACAGAGATACTATACTCCGAGACACCAAGCAGAATCCTGATCTCTGTAGAGCCAAAGAACAAGGATCGTATTGAAAAGATATTTGGTGGCGATGCTTCTTGTATAGGACGATCGACTAAAGATAAGAGATTTAAGGTAAAAGGGCTTGGCCAAAAGACCTTAATAGATGTTGATATATCGATCTTAAAAAAGGCATGGAAGTCCACCTTAGGGTTTTAAATATGGAAGTAAAGGCCCTTGTCATATCAGGAAATGGCACAAACTGCGAAATGGAGACGGCATACGCATGTAGATATGCTGGCGCCAGTACAGATATCATCCACCTGAGTAACATCTTAAATGGGAACAGTCGGATAAGCAACTATCATTTCTTGAACCTTGCTGGTGGTTTCCTGGATGGAGATGACTTGGGGTCGGCCCAGGTAGAAAGCATACGCTTAAAGTATGCCAGGATTAAAGGAGAAGGCCCTACCTTGTTGGAGGAGATCATAAATTTTATAAATAACGGAGGCCTAATCCTGGGGGTGTGCAATGGTTTCCAAACCCTTGTAAAGGCAGGCTTGCTTCCAGGCAATCCAATAGGTAAGAGACGGGTGTCTATAACCTTCAATGACTCTGCCCGCTTTGAGGACAGATGGGTTAGGTTGGCAATAAACAGGAAAAGCCCCTGTGTTTTTACCAAAGGGCTGGACCAGATAGAGCTCCCTGTAAGGCATGGGGAAGGAAAATTTGTAACAGACACACAACATACATTGAAAGAGATTCTGGAAGGCAACCTGGCTACAGCCTTCTATTCTGATAAAGAGGGGTCTCCAACCATGGCATACCCAGATAATCCCAATGGATCTGTTGGTGCAATAGCTGGTGTATGTGACGTAACAGGCCGAATATTTGGTCTTATGCCCCACCCAGAAGCCTACACGCATGCAACAAACCATCCTTTATGGACCAGGCTTTCTCTTCCAGAGCGAGGTCAGGGGCTGGCTATATTTGATAACGCCGTCAAATTTCTAAAGGGCATAAGGTAACCTTCCTTTATCCCGCCTGGGACGAAATAATTCTATTAATTCCAAGCAGTTAGAGGTTGACCCATCCGCCTCAAGTAGAACTCTATGGGTATTACGCAAAGGTCTCTTTAAGGCCGTTTTTTATACATCCCCCCTGATTCAACTCTCTTTTTTATAGCATCCATATAATCTGGCAAGGTGCTCTTTGTTATAGCTCTTTCTGCAAAACCCGGTAAGGGTATAGAGCTCTCCACAACAGGCGCATAATAATATATGGTCTTCCTTCCGTTGTCGTATGGCTCGATGTATTCAAAACCTTCTATATTTTTAAGTCCAGCGCTGGGATATCTAATATTTATTCCTCTTTCTTTGTAGGCAGCAGCCTCTTTCTTTGTAACCAACCGCCAGTCCTGTCGTAGATTGGCCTTGTCAAATTTAACATCTAAAGTATAGACAACCTCAAATAATGGTATCTTTAATTTCCCCTCTATAAGGGTTTCCTTTGAGATACCTTCTTCGCTAGGTTCAACAACATGTATTGTTTTGTAATGTTCTAGGCTTGGTACAAAATCTCCCATGCTGTCCCAATCATCAAGAACATCCCATACCTTGGCAGGGGGTGCATCTATGAGTATTGCCCCAATAACCCTCTTTTTCTCTCCCTTGCCTTCTATATAATAGTCCTTGACAAATACCTGAAGTTTTCCGGCTTCAAGCTCTGCTTTATTTAATGTTATATCTATCTTGGTCGGCTCTTGTCCATAAACACATATGCTTAATCCTAAAAAGCAGACCAAAAACAATAAATTCTTTCTCATTCTAACCTCTTTTAAAATTAATTCGCCCAAACCGTCACTTCCGGGCTTTGTATCTAAATGTAGCGGCTTCATCTTCCCAAAAGCCACAGTATGTTGTGGAAATTCAACAAGTTATCTACTGGGGTTGACTTGTGTGCCATCTATTCAGCTTTCCTGTTCTACAGATTCTTCGCTAACATATTTTGTGAAGTCTATTATCTTCTCGTCTTTCCTTAGCCGTATAGCCCTAACACCCTGAGCAGATCTGCCTGTAATCCTGATCTGAGAGACAGGCATCCTTATAATCTGCCCGGAGCTGGATATTATCATAATATCATTAGCCCGGCTTACTATCCTTAGCCCTACCAGGTTTCCTGTCTTTTTTGTAATCCGAACAGTATATACACCTTTCCCTCCTCTGCCCTGAACATGGTATTTTTTTACACGCGTGCACTTGCCATAACCATATTCCGTAAGATTTATAACATAGCTATCCGTATCGCTTATGACATCCATTGCCACAACCTCATCTCCCTGGTCCAGCCTTATAGCCCTTACCCCCCTTGCCTGCCTGCCCATCACCCTTACTGCCTTGCCTTCAAATACAATGGCCTTGCCAAATTTTGTTGCTACTATAATATTTGAACCGTCAGCAATAATCCTGGCTGCAATCACCTCGTCACCCTGGTCTAAAGCGCAGGCAATAATGCCTGATTTCAGAACATTGCTAAAAGTCTTCAATCCTACCCGTTTTATAACCCCATTTTTTGTTGCCATAACAACCTTTATATCCAGATCAAGATCAGGCACTATCAATACTGCACATATCCTCTCAAGGGGCTGCATGGGCCTTAGATTTGAAACAGGTATCCCCCTGTGCGTCCTGCCCCCCTCAGGCACCTCATAAACCTTGGTGCGATATACTCGCCCTGTGTTAGTAACATAAAGTATAGATGCATGGGTGGATGCAATAAATATATGCTCTAAAAAATCGCCTTCTCTGGTAGAGCCTCCTTTAATCCCCAGGCCTCCACGCCTTTGGACTCGATAGTTGCCTATTTCCGTGCGCTTAATATAACCCTTCCTGGAGATGGTAACCACCATCTTTTCATCAGGGATGAGGTCTTCATCTTCAAACTCTTCAATCGCTGAGCGAGTGAGAAGCGTTCTTCTCTTGTCGTTATACTTATCTTTTATCTCTAATAACTCTTTCTTTATTACATCAAGGAGTACAGATCTATTGGCCAATATTTGCTCTAATCTCGCTATGTCCTTTTGTAACGCAGTATATTCATCCTCAATCTTTTCCCTTTCAAGACCTGTCAGCCTCTGCAGCCTCATGTCTAATATTGCCTGGGCCTGTATTTCAGAAAAACCAAATCTTGATACAAGGGCCTCTCTTGCGGCAGGTGGCGTGGCAGACCCCTTTATTACGGCTATCACCTCGTCTATTATCCCCAGGGCCTTCTTTAATCCCTCTAAAATATGCATCCTGGCCCTGGCCTTCTTCAGCTCAAAGATAGACCGCCTGGTAACGACCTCTTCCCTAAAGCTAATAAATGCCGAGATCAACTCTATAAGCCCCATAAGCTTAGGGCTCCCGTTATGTATAGCAAGCATGTTAATGCCAAACGATGTCTGCAGGTTCGTCATCTTATATAACTGGTTTTCCACTATCTTTGGTTGGGCATCCCTTTTGAGCTCTAGGACTATCCTCATGCCATCTTTATCAGACTCATCCCTTATGTTAGATATCCCTTCTACCTTCTTGTCTTGAACGAGCATTGCGATACGTTCTATTAGTCTTGCCTTGTTTACGCCATAAGGAATCTCTGTAATAACAAGCATCTCCCTTTTCTTTTCTTCTTCTACCTGAACCCTTCCCCGTATAGTAATAATTCCCTTCCCTGTAGCATAGGCCTTTTTAATCTCTTTGCCTGCGAATATAATACCGCCAGTTGGGAAATCCGGGCCCGGAATAATGTCCATTATTTCTTCTAAACCAATTGAAGGGTTATCTATGACCTTGATAATAGCATCTATTAATTCCCCCATGTTATGTGAGGGAATGTTTGTGGCCATGCCCACAGCTATACCTGACGAGCCATTAACCAGTAATGCTGGAATCCGTGAAGGCAACACCACGGGCTCCTCAAGAGATTCATCATAGTTGGGAGAAAAATTCACGGTGTCCTTGTCTATATCCAGGAGCATATCCTCCGCGATTCTCGTCATTCTAACCTCTGTATATCTCATTGCAGCAGGAGGATCCCCGTCTATAGAGCCAAAGTTGCCCTGGCCGTCAACTAAAGGATATCTCAATGAAAAAGGCTGTGCCATCCTCACTGTTGCATCATATACGGCTGTGTCCCCATGGGGATGATATTTGCCTATAACGTCCCCAACTATCCTTGCAGACTTTTTATAAGCCCTGTTGTGAACATTGCCAAGATCATGCATTGCATATAAAATTCTTCTGTGCACCGGTTTGAGCCCGTCCCTTACATCAGGGATGGCCCTGCCTATAATTACGCTCATCGCGTAAGCGAGGTATGACTCCCTCATCTCCTGGTTTATTGAAACAACGTTGGCTTCCATCCCTTTCCTCTGCTTTCTACTCCACCCACATCGGGCTAAATGTCAAGATTTGTCACACGCAAGGCATTGTTCTGTATAAATTCCCTGCGCGGGGCAGCGTCATCTCCCATAAGTATACTGAATATATTATCTGTCTCCACTGCATCTTCAATCCCTATGTTAAGGAGCGCTCTTTCTTTGGGGTCCATAGTCGTCTCCCATAACTGGCCCGGGTTCATCTCCCCAAGACCCTTGTATCTCTGAAGGGCGAGCCCCTTCTTGGCCTCCTCCATAATCTTTAATGCCACTTCCCTAAGATTTTCACACGTGAAAATCTCTTTGCCTTTTACCACCTTAAAGGGCGGGCGGCCTATCTTCAGGAGCTGCTTATTTATCTTCACTAACTCATAAAATCCTGGCGATTTAATCAGAGAGTGATCAATTATAGTCCGCAGGCCAATTCCATTTTTTACAGTGTTAAATATAACAGTAGAATCGCCAATTTCAGTGCTAATAGTCCCTATATTAGAAAACCAGTCCTTTGCTATATCCTTGGTCTGCTCACAGACAATACCCGGATCAAAGACCGGATCAATCTTTTCTTTTGGGATGTGTGACACCGCCTGCACAATCCGATCATCCATATGCTTCTTTTCATAGTTTTTCAATATGCTGCCTCTCCTGTTTATCAATTTTATAAATTTCACCGCCTCACTGCCTTTTATCTCCACATCCCCTTTCAATATAACGTCACTGGCTATACTCTTGAGCAGAAAATCCTCCAGCCCCTCCTCATTCAGTATGTAGTGAGTTTTTTTCCCTTTAACTACCTTAAATAGCGGTGGCTGGGCTATATACAAATATCCCCTCTCTATTATCTCCGGCATTTGCCTGTAAAAAAAGGTAAGAAGCAGTGTCCTTATGTGCGCCCCATCAATATCTGCATCTGTCATGATTATGATCTTATGATATCTAAGCCTTGATATATCAAAATTGTCCTTCCCAATCCCTGTGCCTATGGCTGTAACAATGGTTTTTATCTCTTCGTTTGATAGCATCTTATCAAATCTTGCCTTCTCCACATTTAAGATCTTCCCTTTTAATGGCAAGATGGCCTGGTTTTTACGGTCCCTTCCTTGCTTTGCGCTACCTCCTGCAGAGTCCCCCTCTACAATAAATACCTCACTTACCCTGGGGTCCTTCTCCTGACAATCTGCTAGTTTTCCTGGCAACAAGGTGGAGTCCAACGCGCTCTTCCTCCTTGTAATCTCCCTTGCCTTCCTCGCTGCTTCTCTTGCCCTAGCGCTATCTAAGATCTTCTTTATTATAACATTTGCCTCACTTGGATTTTCCTTTAAATAATCGCCTATGGCCTCATTAGTAATGCTTTCTACTATGCCCGATATATCAGAATTACCTAACTTGCCCTTTGTCTGTCCTTCAAACTGCGGATTTGGCAACATGACGCTAATAACAGCACAAAGCCCTTCCCTTGTATCATCCCCGGAGATCCCCACATTAGAATTTTTTAATAGCCCCATTTCTTTGCCATATGCATTTATACTCCTTGTAAGAGACTTTCTGAATCCAACCACATGGGTGCCTCCGTCATGGGTGTTTATATTGTTAGCAAATGAAAACAGGGTTTCGCTATATCCGGAATTATACTGGAGTACCCCCTCCACAACTATAGCCCCACGTGCCCCTTTAAAGTATACAGGGGGATGGATAGCTTTCTTTTTTGAATTAAGGTATAAAACAAAATCCCTAAGACCTTCTTTATAATGAAAGGCCTTTAGCGTCTCTGTTCTTTCATCCTCAATGGTAATCTTTAACCCTTTATTTAAAAAGGCAAGCTCTCTTAAACGAGTCGCAATAACATCAAATTGGTATGTGGTGACCTCAAATATCTCAGGGTCTGGCGTAAAATGTATCTTTGTGCCTGTCTTGGAGGTTGTGCCCATTATCTCTAACGGGCTTGTCGGCACGCCTCTTTCATATTGCTGGTAGTAAACATGGCCGTTCCTGTGGATCTCTACCTCTAAGTGTTCAGACAGGGCATTAACTACTGACACCCCAACGCCATGCAATCCCCCTGAAACCTTATATATAGAGCTATCAAACTTACCTCCCGCATGCAGGGTTGTCAGCACAACCTCTACTGCCGGCCTTCCTGTTTGTTTTTGTATGCCTACGGGAATCCCGCGGCCATCATCTTCCACGGTGATGCTCTCATCCATGTGAATAATAGTTTTTATATTATGGCAAAACCCTGCTACAGCCTCATCCACGCTGTTATCCACCACCTCAAAGACCAGGTGATGCAACCCCTGGGTAGATGTAGACCCTATATACATAGCCGGCCGTAACCTTACTGCCTCAAACCCGTCTAAAACCTTTATATCTTCAGCTGAGTATTTATGCATATTATGCAGACCCCTCTCTTTATCTGCTCCGTTCCTGTCCGCCTCTGATAACACCATATGGCGAACTACACATACCATATATCATTATCATATTTGTGCCAATTGTCACCAATGTACTATATAGTAGGGTGTACCAAATGGCACAAATCGAGGCGGATTAAAACCGCATAGGCATTATAACCCATTCCGCCTCTGGTGGACTATCAAAATCCGTCTCAGGCGGACACGCCATTATTAAACAAGGACCTTCTTCATTAACCAACCTTATAATAGCATCCCCATCAATCATAGACAAACACTCGATTAAATATCTTGGGTTAAAACTCACCCCTATGGCATCCCCATGATGTTCTGACTCTATAGGAATCTCTACGTCTCCTTGTTCCGGGTTATTAGCATATACTACCGTTGTATCTCTCTTAAAATCAAATTTAGCACTATTCGATACCTCAGATACAATCGTGGAACATACCTTAAGTGCACTTAATAGCTTAGGTGCATATATTTTTGTATAAATCGGATATTCTTCTAAATCAATCACACTACTATAATCAGGAAATTCACCATCAATAAGCCTTACTGTTGCTATGGTATCAGAAGATTTAAAATAGATAGAGTCTCTTGTAAGTAATATTTCAGCTCCGCCTTTAGCGGACAGAGATTTATCTGTTCCATCATCAATTGCCGAAACGACAGGAGTAGTATCTATAAGCCTTTTTAACTCATGCAAACCTTTTCTAGGGATTATTATACCATCTTTCATATCAATGGCTTCTTGTATCTTATGTCTTGCTAGAGATAATCTGCGACCATCAGTGGTAACCATCTCTATATAATTTGCCTTTCCGCCAGTGGCGGACTTCTCTTTCTCGTCTGTATGAGATACAAGCAGCGCTCCTCCTAACGCATATTTAGATTCCTCTTCAGATGGTGTTGGAATAGAAAATATAGTACGGTCTATCATAGATTTTAGTACAAGAGGATCAATAGAAAATACGTCTTTGTCTCCGCCTTTGGCAGACAAAGATAAATCTGAAAATTCTATCATAGGGTATTCTTCTGGATCCATTATGTTTAAATTAAACATATAATTTCCTACAGTTATCTTAACTCTCGTGTTTTCTTCGGTTTGCATAAATAGATCAGCATCTGGTAGTTCACGTATCATATCAGACAGCCCCTTTGCACTTAACGCGCAAGCCCCTTCTTCCATAACAGTACATTCGGTTTTCATTTGTATTGATATATGAAGATCTGTTGCCTTTATTTTAATACCTTTTTTGCCTGTGACAGATTCATCATATGTTTCAATCAAAATATGGCTAAGTATAGGCAGAGTTACTCTCTTTTCTGTAAAGCCTTGTACCCTTGATAGCATCCTTTGGAATAGTGCTTTCTTAATAGTTATCTTCATCTTTTTTCTCCTTACTATACTATTTAAAAGATATGTAAAACCATTGCCAAATGTTCATAACCTTTTTAACTAGTTGAGAATCTTTATTTTGTCTATGTTCAAAGCAACCCACAAAATATTTATATTTAATAAATCTTTATACCATTATGTAGATATGTAGAAATCATGTTTACAACTAGATTGGCATATCTGGTTTTATCAATTTCTCGGCAATCCTTTCCATCTCCTCTCTTGATGATATATTTATAACAATTTTTCCCTTTGTTTTCCCCCATAAGCACATCACATGGGCAGATAACCTTTTTGATAATAAGGTCGAGATGTTTTCTAAATATGGATCTACATTCATCTTTTTTTTCGGGGTAGCCTTTTTTATTTTTGATACTGCACCTTCAGCCTCTCTAACACTCATACCTTTAGACACAATTGTATTTAATAATGAAATTTGGTCACCCGCATTATCTAACATCAGTATTGCCCTTGCATGACCAGTGGTTATAATCCTATTTCTTAGGGCTTGCTTTACTTCTTCTGGCAACCCTATTAACCGTAGGGTATTTGTGATTGTAGATCTATCCCTACATACACACATGGCTATATCCTGATGGGTTAAATTGAACTGATTTATCAACATTTGATAGGCCTCTGCTTCTTCCATTGGGTTTAAGTCTTCACGTTGGAGGTTTTCTATTAAAGATATCTTAAATGCTGTTTCATCAGATACATCCTTAACGATGGATGGTATTTTATTCAGGCCCGCCAATATAGATGCGTGAAACCTTCTTTCTCCTGCTACTATTTCGTATTTTGTATTGGCCTTCCTTACTATGATCGGGGATAAAAGACCAGTTTGTCTTATAGAATCTGCAAGCTCTTTTATCTTTTTTTTGTCTATATTTTTTCTTGGTTGAGCAGGATTTGGATATATTTCATCAACAGATACTTCTATTATGCTTGCCCCTCCTTCATCTATGGCCAGGCCATTAAAGATAGCATCTAGGCCCCTACCAAGTCTTGGTTTTGACGTAGATTTCGTCATAATCTCTCCTTTTCCATAATTTCTTTGGCCAGTAGGAGGTAATGTTGAGCGCCCTTTGAAGAGACATCATAAAGACATACTGGCAATCCATAACTTGGGGCCTCGCTCAACTTTATATTGCGTGGTATGATTGTGTTGAACACCTTAGAATTAAAATGTAATCTTAGATCCTTGGCAATATCATGGCTTAATCTTGTCCTGGGATCAAACATAGTAAGGAGAAAACCTTCTATACCCAACCATGGATTCAACCTTTTTTTTATTCTAGAGAACGTATTTAGAAGGCTACCCAGACCTTCAAGCGCATAATATTCACATTGGACTGGTATGAGAAGTTTAGTGGCTGCGGTAAGCCCGTTTATTGTAAGTATTCCAAGGGAAGGAGGACAGTCAATAATAATATAATCAAACGTCGGCGTAAGCCTTGATATAGATCTTGCTATAATCCTCTCACGCAAGGGATGATCTGTAAGCTCTACCTCTACACCAAAAAGATCTGTGCTGCTTGGAGCAACGGCAAAACCCTTAACCTTTGTATTTAATATAATATCATCAAGGGCGAGATTGCCTAACATAACATGATATATATGCTTTTTTAGTTTATTGGGAATTATTCCCAATCCTGAGGAGGCATTAGCCTGAGGATCTAGATCAATTAGCAATACCCGCCGTCCCATGAGAGCAAGAGATGATCCAAGATTTACAGCAGTTGTCGTCTTTCCTACCCCACCCTTTTGGTTTGCCACGCCTATCACCTTTGTTAACATAGAAAAAAACTAGCACAGTTAGGAGGCAATATAAAGAAAAAAATAATGTTTCACGTGAAACATTAAGCATAACCATTTAATATTCCAAGTTAATTATATACCAGAAAACCGAACCTAATAAACAATATAACAATAAGGACACCTGCTGTTAACCAGGCAGCTATAGTGTCACTGTTACGGTTTGTAGGGCTCGTTTTTATTAGTTCTATACCCTCCCCTAATTTATCTTCTTTTAGGTGAGAGCAAAAAAAGGCTGTTATTTTATCAAAATTTGAATAACTGTTTGGTATGATATAATTTCTTTTTGGTATTGATATAGTTATATACTGTTT
>JAGGYK010000234.1 GCA_021162585.1 Deltaproteobacteria bacterium | reverse complement strand
ATTGTATATTATGTTTTAAAATGTCAAATGTTAAGACCTGACCCCTACAGCTACTCCATATACACTATAAACCCGTACATATGTTTCCCTTCTGGGTGTGCAGAAAGATATGGGTGATCTGGTGCCTGAAAAAGCGGGGATATAATCCTTGCTGACCTTGATAAGGTAACAGATGCCCTAGAAATTACCTTGAGGAGATCTTCCTCTAAAAATTGAGGAGAATAACTGACAGTAGAAAATAATATCCCTCCCTTTCGTATTCTTGACATAGCCAATGTATTTATCTTTGTGTAGCCTTCATGTTCCTTAGTAAATGGTGGGGGGTCACATATTACTATATCGTACATGTTTTTATCCTCTTTTAGAAAGGCAAAGGCATCTTCTCTTATACAGTCCCACACAAAAGGCTTTACATGATTGAGATCCATATTCCTTCTCAATATGCCAAGGGCAGGTGTTGACGTGTCAACTGAGACTACGGATTTAGCCCCTCCTGCAAGGGCAGCAACAGAAAACCCTCCTGTATAACAGAATAGATCCAGCACATCCAAGTCTTTGGCCATGGTCTTTAGCCTTTGACGATTTATTTTGTGATCCAGATAAAAGCCTGTCCTGTCCCCAGTCTTTACATCTACCAGAAAGTGCAGGTCTGACTCTACAGTGGCTATGTCTCCTTTGGGAAGGGATCCATATACAGGTCCGCTATTCACCCTTAATCCTTCTGCCTTTCTTGATTTTGTATCAGATCTCTCGTGTATAACAAAATCTGGATAGGTCTCTCGCAAAATATCAATGATGAGTGGTTTAAAGCCCTCCATTCCAGGACATAGAAGCTGCATAACAATCACCCCACCATAAATATCCACGATAAGGCCAGGAAGGTAATCTCCCTCTGCATTTATTAGCCTGTAACAGGTGGTATTATCAGATATAATAAGTTTGCGCATCTCTATTGCACTTCTTATCCGTGAAATAAAAAAATCCTTGTTAATAGGCTCGTTTCTGAGAGTAAGTACGCGTACAGCAATCTGTGAATGAGGGTTATACATACCCTGGCAGATAAAATGTCCCTTGGCATCTAAAACCCTGCATAGCCCTGTGTTGTCAGCTTTGCCTTTTACATCTGCTATAGAACCAGAAAATATCCATGGATGTCCCTTTAATAGAGGGTTCTCTTTTTTTTCTTTTAGCCTTATTATCAACATAGTAAGGTGCAATTAGCATATTTATCTGAGAGATACCATATGGGTTTGGCATGAGATGGTTTGTGTGAAACTGGTTGCGAACATTCCGACTCTCGACTATTCGTTCAGCTACAGGTCTCTATTATTAAATCGCATATCCCTTTTATATCATCAAATTCGTAGCACGGGATATCTGTAGTCATATCGATATCGCTTATAATGGCTATAAAATTACTACTTGGCTCATCTATACACATAGGCCTACTGGTTAGTTTGGAATTAAATACCTCTATCTTTTTAAATGGCCACTGTTTATTTCCCTCCATAATCATTATATCTACATCTTTTGAGGCGAGATCTATAATATAGTCTGTATCAGGGCTTTTAAGTTCATACATATAGAGGGCATCCTTGGAATACAGGATTATACGGTCTGCCCCCTTCTTGGCAAATTTATATGTATCTTTACCCTTTTTGTCCAGTATTTCTAAATGAGCAGCATGTTTTATTGCTGTCACCTTTAAGCCTCTTTTTTTAAGTTCATCTATTACATGCTCTATGGTGTATGTCTTGCCGCTACCTGATTCCTTGGCTACAAAAGAGATGATATTTTTGGGATATTTGCTCATGCTAAGATTCTCCTTATCTTCAATAAAATTATAGGTAGCATCTTTTTGGGTAGACAGTAAGCTACAAATCTTCAAACCTGTTTCATTGTATTATTGCGCTAGACGGGGTTGTTATATTATGGTATTTGCTAGAAGTTCTGTGAATAAGTTACATTTAGGTCAAGACTATATAGAGGAGGGAGATTATGAAAGGTTATCGTTTGATGGCAGGTTTATTTGTTGGCTTTTGCATGACGGTCTTGATGCCTGGTTTTTGTCTGGCAGCAGAGGATGTGCGCACAGTTGTTGTTGCTACAGATGCAACATGGCCACCCATGGAGATGGTGGATACAAACAAAAACATTGTTGGCTATGATATCGATTTTATGAATGCTGTTGCCAAGGAAGCTGGGTTTAATGCGGTGTTTAAGAATACTGCATGGGATGGAATCTTTTCTGGTTTGGCAGGTGGCAAGTATGATGCGATCATTTCTTCTGTGACCATTACAAAAGAGCGCCAAGAGAAATATGACATATCCGATCCATATTTCAATGCAGGTCAAATCCTTGTGGTGTCTAAGACACTTGAGGGGGTGACCTCTCTGGCGGACATGAAGGGCAAGAAGGTTGGCGCCCAGATAGCCACTACAGGCGCAATTGAAATCAAGAAGGTAGCAGGTATTGAACTCAAGAATTATGATGAAATAGGGCTTGCATTTGAAGACATGGCAGCCGGCCGTATTAATGGTGTTGTGTGTGATACACCTGTAGCTGCTAATTACGCCTTACAAAAAAAAGAATACAAAGAGAAATTCATGATAGTAGGCGAGCCGTTTACAAATGAGTTTTATGGTATTGTTGTAAAGAAAGGTAATAAAGACCTGCTCGATCTGATCAACAAGGGTATCAGCGCTGTTCAGAAAAAGGGTATTGATAAACAGTTAGAGGAAAAGTGGCTGAGATAACAGGTATAGATAAAGATTCAAAAGACTTAAAACAAACCACTATAGATATTGGCGATGGCGCGGCAATACCCACGAAAAAAGATGTGGGTTTGTTTACCGCATGGAGGATTGCATTCTTTGGCGCCATCGCTATTATTGTATATTTAACACTTACAAAACCAGATCCCTACCGAGAAATCATTGCCTTTGTACCAGATGGAATTTTAGTAACATTTCAGGTCACCATTGAAGCGATCCTACTGGCCTTGGTTATCGGTCTCTTTACAGGTTTGGGGAGGGTATCCTCTAGCAGGATCATTAATGGGATTGCATCATTGTATGTGGAGGTAATCCGCGGCATACCTCTCTTGGTTCAGCTCTTCTATATTTATTATGCCCTTGGCCGATTAGTGCATGTACCTGATATTACAAGTGCGGTTATTGCAATGAGTATCTGTTATGGGGCCTATATGGGGGAGATATTTCGTGCTGGCATTCAAGCTATCTCCAAAGGTCAGATGGAGGCGGCCCGGTCACTGGGCATGACTTCATCGCAGACCATGTATCATGTTATTCTTCCTCAGGCAGTAAAGACTATCTTGCCTCCTATCGGCAATGAATTTGTTGCCCTGCTTAAAGATTCATCCCTTGTCTCTATCCTTGCTGTATCAGATCTCCTTAGAAGAGGCAGGGAATATGCTGCATGGACATTTTCCTATTTTGAGACCTACACGATTATTGCGCTTATCTATCTGATTATCACCCTATTTTTCTCAAAGCTGGTTAGCATTATGGAGGAGAGAATTAGTGTCAACAAATGAACGCCATAAGATGGTTGAATTGAGAGATGTAGTAAAATATTTTGGGCAGCTAAAGGCCTTGGATAGGGTTTCACTGGATGTATATGATGGCGAGAAGGTGGTTATTATTGGGCCGAGCGGTTCGGGCAAGAGCACGCTCCTTCGTTCAATAAATAAGTTAGAGGAAATAAATGCCGGCCGTATCATTGTTGATGGTATGGATATTAACGATAAAGAGACCGATATCAACAAGGTCCGTGAAGAGGTTGGTATGGTCTTTCAATCCTTTAATGTCTTTCCCCATAAGACCGTAATCGAAAATCTTTCACTCGCACAGGTTGTAGTCCGCAAAAGGTCAAAAGCAGAGGCTAAAGAGATTTCCGTCGAACTGCTCAAAAAGGTTGGAATACTCGAAAAGGCCAATGAGTACCCGACTAAACTCTCCGGCGGGCAGCAGCAGCGTGTTGCCATAGCAAGGGCTTTAGCCATGCAGCCAAAGATCATGTTGTTTGACGAACCGACATCTGCCCTTGATCCTGAAATGATTAGTGAGGTATTGGATGTCATGGTAACCTTGGCCAAAGAGGGCATGACCATGGTGGTTGTATCCCACGAAATGGGCTTTGCAAGAGAGGTAGCAGACAGGATCATATTCATGGATGAAGGCCGCATCCTTGAAGAAGCCTCTACAGAAGATTTTTTTGCAAACCCCACGCATGAACGTACCAAGCAGTTTTTAAGCCAAATCTTATAGAAGGGCACAATCTTAAAAAAAATCCCCTTTGAGATGTTTCTTTATGGTTAAACAATTGACAGCTCTTGCCGTATGTGTAAAATCCACTTTAAAGCCAGCGTAGCTCAGTGGTAGAGCAGCTGATTCGTAATCAGCAGGTCAAGGGTTCAACCCCCTTCGCTGGCTCCAGTGATCAAGCCATTCCACAGCCTACCTATCCTTGATTCATTTGTGTGCCTTCAATTTTTCTCCCCACATACTCCCCACT
The DNA here is from genome assembly GCA_021162585.1 of Deltaproteobacteria bacterium. Classification (GTDB taxonomy): domain Bacteria; phylum Desulfobacterota; class Desulfomonilia; order UBA1062; family UBA1062; genus JAGGYK01. The sequence goes on along the minus strand of JAGGYK010000234.1, from coordinate 143 downwards.
TTAAAATAGCTTGGGGGTGATAATAGGATCAATAGGGGGACACCCTATAGTAAGCAAGTCAAGTGCAAATTTAATAAATTTAATTGGTAATAAAATTAATTAGATACAGATAAGACCTTTTTCAGAACGAAGAAATCCAAGAT
>JAGGYK010000147.1 GCA_021162585.1 Deltaproteobacteria bacterium | reverse complement strand
TAAAGTGAATATTAGCGAAGAGCCGGATGTGGGAAAACCACAAGTCCGGTTCTGTGAGGGGTGTCATTTCCTCACAAATAAGGTATAAACATTTTAGGAGGAAATAGATGTCTACTCGACAAATAGGCACAAAGCTTTGTAGGGGCCGATGCCCTCATCGGCCCGTTCAGGGGAACGGGCCCTACATTGTGATACGTTCATTTTCATACTTGGTTGTGAGCGTGGATCGCTCATGCGCGTTTATATGAAAACAGGGGCCAGGGATCAGGGGTCAGTGAATAGTAAAAAGGTTTTGGGTGTTGGGTGATTAAGAATAGTCGAGAGTCGAAAAGATAAGAAATGGTTTTATGAAAAGTGTACGGGCACTACAGTGATAAAATTTGTATAAAAATGCCATATTTTCATCCTTGGTTGTGAGTGCAGCTCATGCGCGTTTATAAGAGAAAGGGCTAAAGGATAAAATGACAGGAACAGGAACCATATCGTATTTTTTCAGGGACAAGAAGGGGATTGAAAAGGGAATTGATAGTGTTGTGGGTTGGGGGACATTTCCAAAGATATGGAGCGCCGGGTGTTCTTTGGGTCAGGAACCTTTTACAATAGCGATCTTGCTTGCTGAGAGGTTTACCTGCTGGCGGTTTAAGAATACCGTGATATACGCTACAGATCTCGAGGAGAAATTTGGGGAGAGGATAAAAAAAGGAGTGTATGCTGAAAATGAGGTGAATGCGGTTATAACCAATAAAGGAAACATAAGGCTAATCGAAAAATATCTGAAAAAGTCCAATAATACATACGCAGTGGTTCCGGAGTTAAGAAATAAGATTATATTTAAAAAACATGATCTATTGAGAGAGGAGCCCGTCGCCTTTGATTTTAATCTGATAACGTGTAAAAATGTCTTTGAGTATTTTAGTATAGATGAGAAGAGAAAGGTTTATGAAAAGTTTTTTAGGGCCTTAACCCCTGAGGGGGTATTGGTAATAGATCCAAAACAGAGGGGAGCTGAGCTTGAGGCGCCAGCAAATATCTTCGAGAGGATTGATGCCGAGTGCCCTGAAAGGATTTATAGAAAGAAGAAACAGGTGAGCAGGGTAACTATAAAGGAGGATTTCTCTTTTAACAAATCATCTGATTATTCATGGATAAATATCGAAATGGATGATGTCAGGATAGGAAAAATGAGGGCTAAAGTTGTGGGAAGAGCGCTTATAGTGCAGTCGATTACTATATTTTCCGAATTTCAGAGAAGGGGTTTTGCAAAAGAGGTTATCGATTATTACAAGGGAAAATACAAAGTGATAATCGCGGACAGGGTTAGACCCACTGCCAGGATATTTTGGGAAAAGATGAGGTTTGTCGATAGCAAGGATGGCAATTGCGTGTGGGAAAGGCGCCTAGAGAAGGGGTGTAAATGAAAGCAGTTTTTCACGAGGACTTTAAACGTAGGATGTTATGGGGTCAAATCTTTATTATTGACAAATTTTCGTAAGTCATGAGGAATTCTTATCTTTTCTATATGAAGATAGCAATCAGCTATCAGCTCTCAGCCCGTCTGCATCTCCGATTGGCATTGCTCTCTTATCCTTGCCCTCTGCATCGTTAGCCGACAATCCCCGACCCTGAGGCATGGGCAGGCATTCAGCTTAGAGAGGAATATAAAATGATTTTAATCGCTTACGAGAGGAACCCATCCTGAGGAAGGGTATCTTCATCCTTGGTTGTGTCTGCCTTGCAGGCATAAGCGTTTATATGAAAATAGCGATCAGCTTTCAGCAATCAGCTGTAGGGACCGATGCCCTTCCGCCATAGGCGGAGCCTGTTTGGGAGCTTCCTGTACTGCAATCCAGGCCCAAGTGAGTACCTATGTCTATATCCATCTAGCAGTCCCTAGACAAAAACCCTAGACAATTAAAAGGACTATAGGTATATTATCGATATTTGACGTGATAGAGGTATCTATGGATTTGATGAGGGGTTTCTTTTTTCAAAGGATCTGTATCTTAGGGTTATGCATAAATCTTTTAATGGCATCAGGCTGTGCTACGTATATCAGCAGGAAGATGGAGGCAGCTAATAGAGGCTTTATGAACCAAACAGATCTGAATCTAGTAAAGGACGGCCTACCCAGTTCTTTGCTTTTATTGGATGGAGTGAATGAGGCCTTTCCTGATAATGATAGACTACTGCTTGCTGCTACACAGTTGAATATAGCCTATGGGAGTATTTTACTACTTGATGGTGAAAAGGAGCGTGCTACCAAGGCCTTTACAAAAGCCAAGCGCTATGTCTTCAGGTGTTTGAGCCTGCGGAATAAAAGATTTGGTGAGGCAAAGGGGGGGACCTTTGATGAGTTTATAAAAAGTCTCCCCATATTTAAAAAGGCTGATGTCCCCTTTCTTTATTATGCTGCCCAGGCGTGGACCATGTGGATCATAACCGAAGACACCTGGGCATCCAAGGCCGATGCCCCCAAGGTGGAAAGTCTCTTAAAGCGTATCTTAGAGCTTGATGAGACCTATAACTATGGCATGGCACACTGTCTCTTAGGATCTATCTATACAGCCAGACCACCTGCGCTGGGAGGGCTGCCTGAGGAAGCCAAGAGACATTTTGAGAGGGCTTTAGAAATCAGCGAGGGCAAAAATCTGTTGATCCCGGTGCTTTATGCCAGACAGTATTGCCGCCTGGTGTATGATCGTGGGTTGCATGATAGACTGCTTGAGTATGTGATAGAGGCAGATGTAGAGACCTTGCCAAAGGAGTTGATGATATTGAATATCCTTGCCAAGGAGCAGGCTAAAGATTTGCTGGATAGCTCTGATAACTATTTCTAGATAGTACTTGAAAAGACATTTCAAAATAACTCAGGGGGTTTTGATGAAGAGTGTATTCAAGATAGGCTTTGTATTATTAGCAATTATCCTATTGGTTCACGTAGCCTGGGGGGGGGCTGTAACCTTAAAGCTTTCCACCATTGGTATGGAAGGCAGCTCCCAGATGATGGCCTTTCACAATGCAGAAAAGGAGATAGAGGAAGGCACTGGTGGTGCTGTAAGATTCAAGATCTACACAGGGGGGGCCATGGGTACAGGTGATACCCTGTTTCGTAAGATCAAATTTGGACAACTAGATGGAGGTAGCTTTACCTCTGGTGAAGCATCTAGGTATTGTCCTAATATGGAGGCGCTATGCATAGCCTTCTTATTTGATAGCTATGATGAAGTGGATTATGTGTTTCCTATTGTGGCCAAAGAATTCGAAAAGACCTTGGAGGACAATGGTTTTGTCCCCTTGGCCTGGGTAGAGACAGGTTTTGCTTATATGATGAGTACAGGGCCTATCTCAAGGGTTTCTGACCTGAAAGACAAGAGTATATGGATCCCCACCCATGATTGGCTGGGGAGGTTGGAATTCAAGCATTTCGGCATTACCCCAAAACTCATGAGCCTGCCCCAGGCAACCACAGGCTTAATGACCGGTATGTTAGATACAGTAGAAGGCCCTTTTATAGCCGCGATAGGCCTTCAGTGGTTCACAAAGATCAGGTATGTCCTTGATACCCCCTTACTCTATACATATAGTGTTGTTTTGATCTCCAAAAAGAGCTTTGATAAAATCAGTCCTGAACATCAAGCCATTGTAAGGCATGCCTTTGCCAAACACTCTCAACAGGATTTAACGCAACAGACCCGCAAGGATAATAAAGAAGCCAGAAAGGTCATGATAGAAAACGGTATTAAGTTTATTCAGGCCGATCCAGAGGGAGTAAAGAGCTTTGATGAAAGGATGTTAAAGGTGAAGGCCGAGATAGAGGCTATGGGTATATTTACAGATGATATTGCAAAGCGTGTAGAGGAAATGCTACAAGAGTATCGAGCCAAGAAAGGGAACATAGAGGTTGGAGACCCAAATAGATAAAGAGCAGCAAATTAATACGTCACATACTAATAAAATCATTAGATGCTTAAATCGCCTAGAGGATGCACTACTTGTGACATGTCTGCTGACCATGATTGTTTTATCATTTATCAATATCGTCATGCGCAATACTACAGGCGGTGGCATTGCCTGGGCAGATAAGTTATTAATCAACCTGGTACTCTGGGTGGGTATCCTGGGTGGTGCTGTTGCTAGCAAGGACAATAATCATATAACCATCGATGTAGTCTCTAATTTTATCCCTGTAAGGTATCATAAGTATCTTAATGCTATAACCAATTGTTTTGCTGCCTTTATCTGTGCTGTCTTGGCCTATGAGGCCTATAACCTGGTGGCTCAGATTGAATACCCAGCGCATCAGGTGTTTATTCTTCATATACAGACATGGATCCCTATGGCAATCATGCCTTTTGGCCTTGCACTAATGAGTTTTCGTTTTGCCAGGTTAATGATATTGGATATTATAAAGATTATCAAAAAGAGAGAAGAGATATGACCCTTGTTGTATCCTTTCTTTTGATACTTATGGTCCTCATTGGTGCCCCCCTGTATACCGTGCTGGCAGGGGCTGCCCTGTATTGTTTTTATATAACAGAGATCCCTCTGATGGTGGTGATAAATGAGATGTATAGGCTCACTGACCAGGAGATCTTTATCACCCTTCCTCTATTTACCTTTGCAGGGGTTATGATGAGCAGGACACATATGCCTGAGCGTCTCCTTGATTTTTCCAGGGCCCTTTTAGGGTGGCTTCCAGGCGGTATGGCCATTGTTGCCCTACTTATGTGTGCCCTGGTCACTGCCTTTACAGGTGTAACCGGGGTTACTATCGTGGCTGTGGGTGTCTTGCTCTATCCTGCCCTGGTGAGGAATGGCTATAGTAATCTCTTTAATCTGGGTCTCTTAACCAGTTCAGGCTCCTTTGGGTTATTGATTCCTCCTGCTGTGCCCTTGATACTGTTTGCTATTATTGCCAAGATCGGGCCTGCTAATCTCTTTTTGGCAGGAGCACTACCCATGCTGCTCATGATAGTCCTTTTGTGTCTGTATAGTATACGTGAGGGCATCAAACTTAAGATGCCACGGAATAGACCTTCATTAAAGACACTAGGGCAGGCAACATGGAGATTTAAATGGGAGTTACCAGTATTGCTGGTAATCCCTTTGGGGATCTTTGGAGGCTATCTGACAGCAATTGAGGCTGCATCAGTCATGGCATTTTATGTACTGGTTGTTGAAGTCCTTATCTTAAGAGAGATTTCCTTCAAGGATTTCCCTAAGGTGACTAAGGAATCCATGGTCCTTATCGGGGGTATCCTGGTTATCATCATGGCCTCTCTGGCAACCTCCAATTTCTTTATACAGGAAGAGGTGCCAACACGTCTGTTTAATTTTCTCCACCATTATATTCACACTAGAATCGGATTTTTGCTTTTATTGAATGTCTTTCTTCTTATCCTGGGTTGCCTGCTGGATATCTTCTCTTCCATAGTGATTGTGGTTCCCCTTCTACTACCCATTGCTGAGATGTATGGTATCAATCTTTATCACCTGGGTATTATCTTTCTTGCCAACATGCAGATCGGCTACTCTACTCCACCTTTAGGAATGAACCTTTTCATTGCATCTCATTGCTTCAAAGAACCTGTTGTAAGACTGTTTAGAGCCACACTCCCCTTCTTGGCTATACTCCTGGTGGCCTTGATGATCATTACCTATTGGTCTGATCTTTCCCTGTATCTATTAAAGCTCACAGGGAAGATATAGATCATATGGGGTTACACAGAATTTTGCAGGTTTTTAATGAGTGGTCTCTTTGTATTCCTCTGTTTTCTGTTGACCAGGGATGATGTTTAGGTAATAAATGAATGGTCATTCATCTACGAAATGGAGGATACATATGGATCTTGATAGGTTATTTTATCCAAAGAACATCGCTATAGTGGGTGCTTCCCCAAGAATAAGGGGCGGAAAGCTCCCTTATTTCAAAATGTTAGAAATTATTGGGTACAAAGGGGATCTGTATCCGGTCAACCCAAAGTATGAGGAAATTGATGGAGTGAGAGCTTATCCATCTATAAATGATCTTCCTGAGGGGATTGATCTGGTTATTGTCTCAGCACCTGCACAACAATCTCTGGAAATCATAAAGGCAGCGGTGCGGAGAAAGGTAAAATTTGTGCATTTTTTCACCGCTGGTTTTAGCGAAATAGGTAACTACTGCCTTGAGCACAAGCTCATACAAGAAGCGAGTAAGGGTATAACCAGGGTTGTCGGCCCGAATTGTATAGGTGTATATTGTCCTGGATCACGAGTGGGTTTTGACCTCATGATACAGCAGGACTCCCCAGGGGATGTTGCCTTTTTTGGTCAATCTGGAGGTGTTACGAGTAACTTTGTAAGGATAGCCAACTCGCGTCAGATTGGCTTAAATAAGGTTGTATCTTACGGAAATCAGATTGATATCAGAGCGGAAGACTATCTTGAATATTTTGCAAATGATGAAAAGATACGGTTAATTGCCGGTTATATCGAGGATATTAAGGACCCTAAAGCCTTTATCAATGCATTGAAGGTGGCAACACAAACCAAGCCTGTGATCATCCTAAAAGGGGGTGTGACAGAAGAGGGGGCAAGGGCAGCAGCAAGCCATACAGGGGCTCTATCAAGTAATTACCAGATCTGGGCATCTGCAGTGCGCCAGCATAGGGGTATTCTGGTAGAGAATTTTGAGCAAATGCTGAATCTTATCATGATAGCAGTAGGGAGAAAAATACCGCAAGGCCCACGGGTTGGCTTTTTAGGTGCAGGAGGGGGGACCTCGGTTTCATTTACTGACCTTGCAATCCTTGAGGGCTTGTCCTTGCCAGAGTTAGGAACAAAAACACGAGAACTGATCAGCCAAAGAATTGGAGAGATTAACACCTCTACCACAAACCCTGTGGACCTTGGTGCCTATGGCTTTGACTTTACAGTTATGTCACATACTATGAAGGCATTGGATCAAGACAGAGGTATTGATGTGATTATCCCTTATTTCTCTGTAGATTTTATTAGCACATTTCAGGGAGGCCGGGCAGAGAAAGAGCTGCATATCATAACCGATGCCGTAAGGAACATAAAAAAACCAATAGTCCCTGTATTATCAAGATACACAGAGGATGATGTTGAGATGGAAAAGGTAAGATTATCCATATTTTCTTCCTTTAGAAAAGCAGGGCTTCCAGTATATTCAACTATCCAGGATGCCGTTTACTCAATCAGAAAATATCTTGAATGGTCTTCCAAGCATGTAAGGATAGTGAATAGTGAATAGACTTACTTCCAAATAATGACCGAAGTGCATTTACATGAAAATAGGGGTCAGGGATCAGGGGCCGGGGGTCAGTTTGAGACGGGGGAGACAGCGGACTGGGATGTTGTTTTGTTTTCATCCTTCAGTGTGTCCGACAGGACATGGGGGCTATATGAAAATAGGCACAAAGCTTTGTAGGGGCCTTTTGCCCTCATCGGCCCG
>JAGGYK010000062.1 GCA_021162585.1 Deltaproteobacteria bacterium | reverse complement strand
TTCCGGTGGCTTCATTTGCTTTGTTACCTCCACAAACGCACCTTTGGTGATAGACTGGTAGCTATCCTTTGCCTATGTCGGACTTTAACCGACAAGAAATTGCCAGCTTTGCCTGGCGCACTCATATATTCACCCCTTTAAGTAGTCTCAAAAAAGCATCTTCATCTAGAATCTTTATACCTAATGCCTCTGCCTTTTTTAATTTTGATCCAGGGGCGTCTCCCACCACCAGACAATCCAGTTGTCTGCTCACAGATTCCACCACATGTCCACCAAGAGCTTCCACCTCTATCTTTGCCTGCGATCTGCTCATAGCATTCAGAGTCCCTGTAAAACACACTTTTTTATTAGAGAATACAGGCTCCTTTTTCTCTTGGGTTTCGCGGCTCTTTATTCTTACACCCATGGATATAAGATCATCTATGACTTTTAAGTTTTCTTTGTTTTTGCAAAAGACCTTTATGGAATCAGCTACTTCATGGCCTATACCTGGTATTGCTATCAACTTATCGTAGTCTGCACTTAAGAAATTTTCTAATGTTTTAAAATAATCAGCTAAATCTTGGGCTATTGATTGCCCCACATGCCCAATACCCAGGGCATATATAAACCTCTCTAGACTTATATCTTTGCTCCTTTCAATGGATGCCAAAAGGTTCTTTATGGACTGGTCTGCAAAACCATCTAGTTTCATTAGATCTTCATATCTTAATCTGTACAGGTCAGATATGTGTTTTATATGAAGGATGTTTACCATTTGGTCTATGGTCCTTTTACCAAGGCCATCTATATCAAAGGCATCCTTAGATGCAAAGTGATATACCCTTTCTTTTACAATAGCAGGACATGTCATATTTATACAGCGAAAGAGGGCACCATCCTTAACCACATTTGACCCACATTCAGGACATTTATCAGGCATACTGAATATCTCCTCATCCCCTGTCCTTCTGGATTTGATAGGCCCTAACACCTCGGGGATAACATCGCCTGCCCTTTGTACTAATACAGCATCTCCAATCCGTATGTCTTTACGTTTAATCTCGTCCTCATTATGTAGAGTTGCCCTGCTTACTGTTACTCCTCCTATCTTCACAGGCTCTAATATAGCAACAGGTGTAAGGACACCTGTTCTACCTACCTGTACATGTATATGTTTAAGGGTCGTGGTAGCTTGTGTTGGTGGAAATTTGTATGCTATAGCCCATCTAGGAGCTCTGGCCTTAGTGCCAAGCATCTCCTGATACCTTATGCTATCTACCTTTACCACAACCCCATCGATTTCATATGGAAATTCTTCCCTTCTTTTTTCTACATATGCCACAAAATCTATGACCTCTTCTATCCCTTTGCATACCTTTACGTCAGGGTTTACCTTAAAACCAAAGAGGGGTAGCATCTTCAATGCCTGTGATTGTGTTTCTATTCCAAAAGGAAGTGGCTCTGAAATCGCATACGCGAAGAACATAAGGGATCTGCTTGCTGTTATGGTAGGGTCCAATTGTCTTAAGGACCCAGCCGCTGAGTTCCTGGGGTTTGCAAACAATGCCTCACCTCTTTGAGCCCGCTTGTTGTTTAGCCGCTTAAATTCAGATTTATACATCACCACCTCACCACGGACCTCTAAGAGGTCAGGAGGGATATCTGTCATCAATCGTAAGGGGATACTCTTTATGGTCTTTAAATTTTGCGTTACATCCTCTCCTGTAGTCCCATCCCCTCTAGTGCCCCCTCTGGTGAAGATGCCATTTTCATAAACAAGTTCTACAGCCAATCCATCAAACTTTGGCTCACAACAATATACTGTAATATCTTTCCGCCCTTGGCGGATCACCCTTTGGTGGAATTCCCTCAATTCTTGAGTATCCATAGCATTATCCAGACTTAAAAGTGGTATCCTGTGAATCATGGAGGGAAATTCCTTTAAAGGACCACCCCCTACCCTCTGTGTAGGTGAATCTGGTGTTATGAGTTCAGGATGTTCCTTTTCGATCTGAATCAGTTCTCGCATGAGTTGATCATACTCACCATCAGATATTTCTGGAGCATCCAAGATATAGTAGCGATAATTATGATATTCTATACTATGTTTAAGTTTTTTTATGTGCTTTTTAAGATTGCCCTCCCCCATAGAGAATCCTCAGAATTAATAAGTATAATATTGTCTTCTTGTGAACATACCTGGTTTATAGTCTACATAATAACTCTTTGTATTTCTCTATCATAAAAAATACTTGAATAAAAGTATTTAATGATTAATATGAATAGTGTTAATTAATTGATAATATTTTTATAAGGAGTTTGTTATGGCTAAGGTTGTCTTTAATGTGCAGGATCAATTTTTGAATCAAGCAAGAAAAGAAAGGGTACCTGTTACAATCACTCTTATCAATAATGTAAAGATGGAGGGCTTTATCAAAAGTTTTGATCCTTTTTGTATCTTGTTTCAGAATGATCGGCCAGTGCTTATCTATAAGCATGCGGTATCTCTTATAGAACCTACTGAAAAGGACTCCAAGTTAAAAGATTTTCTTTCAGGATGAGAAAACAGCTAGCTACAGCAACAATCTTTGGCATTTTGTTTATATTACCCCTGCTGGCAATAGCACAGGAACAAGCTACCCTTACAGTGCAGGGTATAGGTGTTATAGAGGATGGCAACATAGCGAAAGCAGAACATCTAGCCCTTGAAGACGGATTGAACAAGGCCTTACTTACAAGGGCATTACAGTATGTTCCAATGTCTTCTACATATGCCCTGGTTAAGTCTTTACCTTCATATATTTCATATCGGGGTACAAATGACATCTCTCAATACCAAATCATGGATAAACTTAAGCAGGGCAATGTCTTGAGGCTTATTATAGAGCTTAAATTAAAGGATGAACATATAAAACAATGGTTATGCGCACAGACCCTGAATATCCCACGCCTCGCCCGATCAAAGATAATAACTATGATATCATCAAAAGACATTGGGGAAGAAAATACATATAAATGGTGGACAGTCTCAGGCGAAAAGAGGTATTCAGCATTTGAATCTCAACTCACCAGCCGGCTTTTGTTATGGGGTGAAAATGTTATTAAAGACCCTCCCGAAATAAAAAGACATCCTTATGAGAGTGCTGATCCAATAGAGCTTGCAAGCAAGGCAAAGGCTGACTTAGTATTAGTAGGTAGCATAGAGTATATCCCTGAAACTCAAAGAGACAATATATATTCATGTATCCTTGATATTAAACTCATAGATGTTTATGATAGGACTGAATTGGGCTCGTGGTCTATTGTTCGCAAGAGCGATTTACAGATAGAAGAAATGAATTCTTTAATGGTAGATTATATAATCGGTCCAGTAAGAGACAGGATTGCATATAAAATCCTGAGCATATCCCCTGAAGTCGTGAAGAAGCAAGTATGTATAGAGGAGATCTACGATTATAATACTTACCAATCCATGGTAAATGCACTTAGCGCCATGGCAAATGTTTCTCAGATAAAAATATCTAAGATAAAAGGCCATTCTATATGGCATACTATTGACATAAAGGGAAATCTGGATGATATCATGAATAGCCTTAAACGCCAGCAGATAGCAGATATAGATATTGAAATAAAGGATGACACAGCCTTTATAAGGATAATCCATCACTGATCTCTGGCCTGTTATTTACTACTTACAGAAGTGAAAGTTTATTACCAATCTGGTAATACCATACTGGCATTCAATCTTAACAATGTTTTCAGGAAGCATGGAATTGACGCAGTCGTAAAAAGTCTTTTTAACTTGTCATTTCGAGTGACCTGCCTGCAGCAGGCAGGAATGACCGATTCACCGAGTTTGACTTTTTTACGAAACCATTAGAATTAAAGAGATGAAAAAGACTACCTTTAGTCTTTGAACTTTAGTCTATTTCTTATATCTACCCATCAATTGGCCTTGTGCTAGGATATGGCCCTTTATGGCTTTTAAGAGTTCCTTTTTCGTAGCACCAGGTTTTATATCTAATTTGGTATCAAGGGCATATATCTTGAAATAATACCTATGAGTACCAAATGGAGGGCATGGACCATCATAGCCTATCTTACGAAAGTCATTTGTCCCTTGTTCTGCACCATTTTCCAGTACCCCTCTTGGTGGTACATCCTCGGGCAAACTGGTCGTATCAGGTGGAATGTTGTAAATAACCCAATGGACCCATGTACCCATAGGCGCATCAGGGTCATCACATATGAGGCAAATACTCTCAGCGCCATCCGGGGCAGACCCCCATGACAATGGGGGAGAGATATCTTTACCCTTGCATGTATATATATCTGGTATCATAGAGCCTTGTTCAAATGTAGGGCTTGTAATCTTGATTTCCATGGACCTACCTCCTTTTGCTCTGTCTTGAGCCAGGGCGTTATTCTGACAAAAGCAAACGATCACTACACTATATAATAGACAAATCAGGCAATAGTGCCATCTATACATTCACACATACCCCTAATATTTCATTAAATATGAAACTGCAATAATTCACACTTGTCAATCGTTTTATTGATACATCAACGTGGCAAGGGGTTATTCTGGTAAATAGATATAACCACCAGTAATAGTAAAAAGAGATAGATGGTTATTACGACAAGTACGTTTCTGACAGTAGACGTACAAGGCCTCTGAGAAAGAACATACCATAAGGGAGGGATGGTTATCAGAGGAAAGAGAACGCAGACCAATATATGGACATTTTTAAAAAATAACCATATGGCTGGTACAGCAAAACATAGAAGGATTACAGTGCTCACTATCCTGTGTGCCTGTTTCAGGCTAAGGCCTGTCTTCATGAGTATGATATATCCTGTTTGATTTCCGACAGCCTTATCAGCCTCAATGTCTTTATAATCCTTAAATGAAGACACCAATGACCAACCCCCAAATATTAAAAAACTAAACACAATGATCTCTGGGGTAAATACAAATGATTTCTGGGAAAATATCCCTGCCAAAAAGGAACCAAGCCCCCAAATACCTTCTATCTTGTAATTGGCCGGGAAAAATCTTTTTGCCCTGTAGAAATCATAATTATATAAAACAGAGACAATGTAGAGCAGGATTAAAGGAAGAAAGACCATGGATTTGACGTTGTATAACAAGAAGACAAAGATCAGATATGTAGTATTGAAAAACAAGACATCCTGCCCTGTTACATAACTATAGCGTCCAGAGAGTGAATCCTCTTCTTTGTCAAAGAAGTCATTCTGGACTAAAGTTACTAGACCGGCATAGAAAACCATAGATGCTATAAAGATGGTAAAAGGGTTAATTCCACCAGAGACAGCACCTCCCATAAAGGTAAGTAAGACAAAAGGCAGGCAGTGAAGTCTCCGTTTTATTAGATTGGCAAATATCTGGGGGTTTAGTATAAGATAGAAAACAATAACTGGTATTAATTGAAATATAGACGTGACTAACATGCTTGGTATACGCATGGGTATACTTTTTGCTGTCACTGATGCAATAGTGGGGATAAACATTCCTGAAATCAAAAGGATAATTACATATACCCCAAGGCCGCCCAGTAGAGATCTCTTGTAACTAGATGTCTTGATATGGATATAGTAGGCGCTAAAGATTATAGTTGACCACAATACAATTCCCTCTCCTACAGGGAAACCTCTTGTATAATTAAAGAAGAGAAGCTCTTTAATCCCAGGCAGCCCTACGAAGTAGGAGTACTTGAAATTTCCCAGACCATAAACAAAGACATCTATAATAGGAGGAAAAATACCCAGAAAGACACCAATTAATACAGCATTTATCACCTTTTTCCAGTCGGTCTTGGAGGAGATGGCAACAACTAATGTATAAGCGAATACCATGAGGAGATAGAACACACAGTTATTGAGAATATCTATGTGGTAGTACCTGCGTTGAGCAAGCATAACCTCTTCTATTGTACGGATACCTCCTACAAACAAGGCAAAGCCCAGTATAGTGTAAAAATTGTATACCTTCCTTTCTTGAAAGTATATTATCCGTTTTATCCAGTTTTTTGAGCGCATTAACCTCCTCCTTAAAAAACAGATTGTATCGGGATAAAATAATATAAGATATAAGTACTTATCAAACCCTATTTAGAAACCATCATCTGTTTATATGTTTACTACGTTTATTAATAATCTCATGGTCCCATTTCTGAAGGGATTGGAGTACAGGATATCGTCCTACATCATCCCTATTAAGACGCCTGGGTAAGAGAAATATGCTCCTGGCACCTATAGCATTATTCTTCAATCTCCCTCCTCTTACAGCGATCCATTTGCCTTTCTCAAACATTTCAAATGCAATATCATTACCATCTATATCCTTGATATTTGTCATGTATCTCCTGCCACCATATATTAGATCCACCAGGAATATTTTTCTTTCTGATGCTATGATATAGTCCTTTTCAGGGCTTACATATGTGATCTTGCCTTGGAACTGGGTATATTCCCATTTCTTTATGTAATGGGATATCTTATCAGCACTACATGTATCTGTATAAAACATCAGGACAAGCATAGAAAAGACTGCTGTTGTCATGATCTTATTAAAAATGTGGGCCATTTTTATCTCCTCTATCTTTGATGGTTTCGCAAAAAGTCAAGCTCGGTGAATCGGTCATTCCTGCCTGCTGCAGGCAGGTCGAATATTAGGGAGAAATCTTGTGCATTCAGCATGTTGCATTGGAAAGATTTCTCGTTCCTGCCTGCCGGCAGGCAGGTCACTCGAAATGACAAGTTAAAAAGACTTTTTACGAGACCGTCATCTTTGCCTTTGCTAGTTTTGTTTCCAGTAATAGGGTACTGCACCTGCACCTCCGGGTATGTCAAATGTCCTTATCCCGGCATCACCTCCAGCGCCTTGAGTGCCGATAATCAGTTTAGTGCCCTTTGAGGTTACAATAAGGGTTGGCTGGGATGGGATACCACCTCCGAGGTATATGCTTCGATCAGACTTAGCAATCACCTCTTCGTCTCCACTATCGTTTGTTTCATCGAAGTTTAAAGCCGCCTCTCCTGTCTTATACTTCAGGGCATAGAGTCTTCCTCCGCCTAGCCCCTGTGTAGCGCACTCATCTGTCTCAGAGGTAGAATCAGGGGTATAGGTGGTAAAGAACACTATTTCATTAAATACAATAGGGGTGGAGACTACCTTTTCACCGCTGTGCTCATTGAGTTGAATGAACCAGCCGTTGTTAAATGTATATGTACTGCTTGGGCCATAGTTGTAAAGGGTTACATCATCCAGGCTGGCCTCGGTCAGGGTGCTGGTGCCATCTGTCCACGGGGTTGTCCACTTGTTCTTTATTGCATAAAAGCGATTAACTGTGGTCGTCTCTGACGGATGGGTCCTATCACCTGTACCGATATAGACATAATCCCCAAAGCTTTCCAAAACCACGTCCGGTGCATAGAGAAATTTCAGTAATGTCGTAGCAGTTCCACCATCTCTGGCCTTAAACAGCCATCTTTTCTCCCATGAACCATCTTTGTCCCTGTCTTTAAATACAAACAGGTTGCCGCCTAGAGATGGTGCATAGATAGTATCCTCCAGATGATCGCTGTTGTAATCAAATGAGGTGAGGTCCACGATGCAATAGTTAATGTTCGAATAATTACTATGATTGAAGTTTAAGACTGTGCTTAGAGTGCCTGTTGATGCATCCACTGCATACACTGCCCTGCCTTTGGAATCACCAGATGCAGGGGTAGTCAAATCCTCATTATCTGCATCATAGCCGCCGGCAAGCAGTATAACCTTGCTGCTAGCTCCGCCACTAGTTGCTATTGTACATATATGT
>JAGGYK010000274.1 GCA_021162585.1 Deltaproteobacteria bacterium | reverse complement strand
AGCCCCCTTTTGACGCCAAGTATCTTAAATAACCTGCTGTAAACCCTTTCCCGCTCATCCATCCATGAATCAAAATCGTGTATATCTTCAGGAAAGTTTTTGTATAATTTATTAAGTCTTTTGCATATTAAAAACACAGAGAAAACCTTTAGAAGGAACCTGATATGAGGGATACTATTAAAGAACTTGCCAAGCATCTCGGAAATATTATAGTCGAATGTGCGGTCACTCCACAGTGCGCTGAATTCCTTTGGCCCCATTATTCTGGTCTTTATTAGTATATTAAGATCTTCATGTGTCATATTCTGGACCATCAGCCGTATCCCATCTGCAAATGCACGAAATGAGCCGCCGGGGCCCCGCTTCCATAAGACATTGTATTTCCAGAGCCCTTCTCTGCTGACATCGTCCTCCTTGATCGCCTTGGCTATAACATCAGCGGCAATCTTTCCAGCAATAAGCGAAGACGGGACCCCATACGCAGAATTCGTTGAAACCTGATAACCGGAATCCCCAACAAGCACAAAACCATTACCAACAAGTTCAGGCTGATCAGCACGCACCGGGATAAAGGGTGTTGGCCCTGTGCCCTTGGCATATACCTTGTCTCCGAAGATCTGAGGGTTTGATTCACAAAATTCGACAGTGACATCTTTAGGATCCAGGTGACCTGGAAATAAGGGGAGACCGCATCCAACATTTGTTTTGCCCTTCTCTTCAGGGACAACCCAGAAATAACCACGGTTTTGCAGATAACAATACCACCCTGGATAGTTGGCCGGTGGCGTATACTCGGAATTACCTGTGAGATCTCTTACCTCCCTGTAACAAACCACAGTATCCTCTGGCAAAAGTTTTTCATTGTGATAAACCTCGTTGGGTAACTTGTTGCGAATCACAGCTTCAAAACCACTGGCATCACATGTTACACTACCACGAAATTCCTTAATCGATTCATCTGCTAATTTGCATTTTACACCAACAATGAAATTATTCTCAATCAAAGGCTCGATTACTTCAGTCTCTGCAAGCAGATCGCAACCTGCATCTTGAGCATATTTCAACAGACGTTGACCGAGGCGGCCCCTGTGTATCAGGTATGCATCGACATCTGCCTCAAAATAATATTTTTTGTTAGGGGAGAAGACCTTCAGTTTTTTCATCCTGAAGTCAAGCTCTTTTCCTTCAGGGGCAGGTATTCCAAATTCCTTGAAGGCATAGGCTGGTATAGTGTCAAATGTTAGCTTATCGCCTATATCATCCTTTTTACGCTTGTCGATTAATAGTACCTTCAAGCCTTTTTCAGATGCAACCTTTGTAATTGCGCAGCCACCGCTTCCTGCGCCTATTACAATAAGATCATACTTTTCTTGTTTTGACATCGTCCACCTCCTGTTCTTTGATCTTCTTTAATGTATCTCCTCAATCCCCAGGGGGAACCTTGAGAGTGGCTCGCACCCGTCTTTTTTGATGATTATGGGGTTCTCATACCTGAAGCCAATATTCTCATCCGGGCATGCATACTGCATTGCACAGATGATAAGCTCATTCTCCTGGTAGATATGATCCGGGTCTGTCCAGTAGGGAATCGGCCCATTGCTTGGTCCTATACGCCACTCATCCCCCATCATCCCGATACCATGCTCAAAGCCAGGCACCATGTAGTCTGCAAATCCCCTCTCCTCGGCAAAATCCATCATCTCTTCAGCAAGGCCTACAGGGGATACCCCTGCCTTATAGGTCTTGAGACATAAGGAGACCAGATCGATAAAATTGTTGGCATGCCACCACTGCCTGTCCGTGGCTGTTCCTATGAAATAATTGTGGGAATGATCACCAAGCCCTAACTTGAACATTGCATGTATATCCACCATAAGTGGCTCGCCTTCCTGAATCTTACGTTGCGTAGCAGGCGTACATGCACCTCCAGCAAGACCTGTACGGTAGCCGCTTGCTATTTCATTGCCTCCTGTAAAGGACCATTCCCAAACGCTACCTGCCCTGCGCATTGCAAGGGCTGCAATCCCTGCAATCTCAGTCTCGGTCATGCCTTTGTAGCCGCCATTTTCAAGGGCATCTTTGACTGCCCTATGACCCACATCAACTATCCTGGAGGCCTCCCTGAACCTGTTAATAGTGCCCTCGTCCTTGATAAGAGAAAGCCTGTCTATGATGTGATGGGCATTAACAAATTCTGCATCAGAAAGTGCCAGTTTGAACTGCTCATACTCATAATGGGTGAGGTTGCCCTCAGGCAAGTAATTGGACATGCCATTTTCCACACCAATGCGGCCATTTGTGATGCTCAGATTATCCTTGATAAAACCTGATATCACTGAGATCTGATCCATGCCTCCCATAGGTGCATAACCCAGCACATGGTCTTCATCCAGCCATGAATCATCTGCTATGCGGGCTGCATCGATTACAAAGGTAAACACCGTGGGCAGACCCTCAGATGGGATTACTATATAACTCCTCCATGGACAAAAGGCATCAGTGGTCCAGGAGAGCGTACGCAGCCGTGAGCCCAGATATACGTCAATACCCTCCTGGGCCATGGCCTGCTGTATCTGGGATATCCTATTTGGGAAATCGATAAAGAATGGATCATGCGTGTTTGTGGTATTTCTACTCATGGGCTTACCTCCTTTAATATTCGGCTGGGATCTGCGAGAGCACCTTGTTCAGGCGATCAGCAAGGGATGCGAGCTTTAGGGCCTTTACCATATTGCCCTTTAGTTTGAGCTTCCCACCCATAAGCGCTCTCTGTGACTTGAGCTTTCCCTGAGATATCCTTGCAAAGGTCTCATAATCTCCTGTGATCATAAATTCTGCCTGAGGTGATTGGCCTTCTCCTACAAGGACCTCAGTAAAACGCCCATCCTCGCATTTGAAGTACAAAAATTTCTCCTTTCCATCAGGGCAGTCTTTGTAGATGTTTGTCATGGAAGTGGAGATACGTTTCATCTTCTCTGGACTAAGCTCTTTCTTAAGGCGATTTTCTACCTCATCGCGCCACTGGGGGCTTAAATAAACAAGTTTTTCTTCCATCATATCCTACCTCCTCTTTTTGATTAATATGGCAGGTTGACCTGCCTGCCTTTCATTTTTTAATAGTCCCCTTAGAATAAGACCAAGCCCTTCATCAAACATGGCCTGGGTAGACCTCCCCTCTGGCTTTACATAGGCCTTTATGATAAACATCACATAGATAGAAAAGAGGAATTGGGTTATATGATCGACATCAATCTTGCAAAACCTGCCTTGCTCAATCCCGGTCTGCAATATTCCTTTTAGCATATCCATGGAGGCACGGTTGATCTCGGTGAATCGGTCTTCATGAGGTGATAAGGGAAAGATGGTAGGGTCATTTATAAGCACGGCCCTAAGTGCGCTATCCTTGGAGAGATACTCAAATGCCTTTGTGCACATTATCACAAACCTTTTTACAATATCATCTTGGCCTTCCATCTCTTTTCTTACCCTTGCCTGCCAACGTAGAAGCCCATGCGCCACTGTCTTTTCATAGAGGTCTTTCTTGCTCTTTGTATACAGATAGAGATTTCCTTTGGTCATCCCCATCTCTTTGGCAATATCCTCTACCGTGGCCTTCTTATAGCCATATTTTGCAAAGACCCTGAGTGCTACCTCATAGATCTGATATAATTTATCTTTCTTTGTCATGATAAATAAATGAACAATTTGTTTATTTATTCATTTAACAGGGTCATGCCGGGATGTCAACAGGCTGTTGTCCGTTTATAGGCACAAGACATTAGGCTCAGGGGGATAAAATACTTCTACAAGAGGAGGGATACGTATAACCGGGAGCAGCCACACAGTTCCCTGGAGAGCTATACCCTATATGAGTTTGCTATAAACCCTCATGTCCTTTCGGACACAACTAAGGATGAAAATGAACGTATCACAAAGTAGGGCCCGTTCCCCTGAACGGGCCGATGAGGGCAAAAGGCCCCTACAAAGCTTTGTGCCTATTTTCATATAGCCCCCATGTCCTGTCGGAGACACTGAAGGATGAAAACAAAACAACATCCCAGT
>JAGGYK010000005.1 GCA_021162585.1 Deltaproteobacteria bacterium | reverse complement strand
GGTTATTTCGGGGCTCAATCCCTTCACTTGCCTGCCTGTGCGCTGCACCTGTCTGCCGTGCAGACGGCACAGGCAGGCGCAGACAGGTCACCAACTGAATAGCATGAACTTTGCTCGGCGCACTCATATTTAATCTCCTTACAAAAAATTATAACTTAACGGGTTGTTACCAGAACCTTTTTCGCGTTGTTTAAAACACTTTTGACATTTTTCAAATATCATTCTTCATGTCTCATCAACAAATGCTAGAGAATTATAAATATTTTCTCTGCGTACTCTGCGATCTCCGCGGCGGACATAAAGCCGATGTGGGCTTCTACTCTATTCTTAACATGATGGGACTGAGTGTGCTATAATGGACCTTCATATGGTAACTATACTTTAGGAAGGAGCAGGTATGCCGGAATATGAAGTACTTGAACCGAACTTCAAAGATGTCTTGCTAGAGACCATGAAAACAAAGGCTCCATTCTGGACATTACTCGGCATGGAACTAGTTGATGTCAAAAAGGGATGGGCAAAGGTAAGGCTTCCTTTTGATAAAAAACTCACCCACCCCCTTGGGATTGCCCATGGAGGCGCAATATTTTCCCCGGCTGATTCAGCCATAGCCATGGCATTAATGGGACTGGTAAAAGAAGATGAAATCTTTACAACTGTTGAGATGAAGCTCAATTACTTAAAATCCTTTGCCAAGGGGGAAATCACAGCAGAAGCAAATATCATCCATAAGGGAAACACTATTGCATTAGGAGAGGTTGAGGTGAAAAACTCAAAAGGAATTATTATTGCCAAAGGCCTGGCAACATATATGATCATGAAAAAATAAATCTGAATTGAAAACTGAAAAATAACGCATAGGGAGCTTAATAAACAGGATAAATAATTTACCAAAGTGCGTAAATTATTTCCACAATCATGATTAAAGCAGAAATCATAGACAAATAGCCTATGAAGATTAAAGGACTTATTCTGGTTTGTAAGAGGTACATGTTTTGCATAAGGAAGTGATGTTTGCCTCTAATTGATAAGAGGCTTAATATGAATTTAGAGGGTTTATATTGTGAAAAGAATTGTATCTTGCATCCTAACAGTATTTTTATTTTTTGTTGTTACATCTGCCAGTCTCCTTATAACAGGATATTCCAAGATCTGCATTGCCGCCGATGGTCTGTACACAGTAACTACTGCAGATGGTATTGTTCTGAAAATGAAACGCTACCGCCCAACACCCGATGCCCCGTTCAGAGAAGGTGCACAGCCTGTACTGCTCTTTCCCGGTATCCTGTGTAACATGAACGAGTTTCTCACTCACACCCCGGAGGAACGGCGAGATGCTTACAGTAGCATGAAGCTCACCCCTCCTGTTGCAGACTGGGCTCAAGATGACCCCTACATCCAGAAAGATCCCATGCGGTACTACAGTATCGGCCATTACCTCTGGATCAAGGGCTATGACCCATGGTTTGCCAATTACCGGGGCACAGGCCGTGGAGAGTTCAAGAGTAGCAGAAGAGGTGATACAGGAGAAGACAACCTTACCACATTAGATATCTGGGCAACCCAGGATGCACCTGCATGTATAGATAAAGTAGTTGAGGTCACACACAAGCATCCTGTCATCGGCGGGCACAGCACTGGTGGTCTTGTCTCTTATGTCTACCTGCAGGGTGCGTATATTGATCCTGATGAGCTTGATGATGGCTATGAGCGGGGATATATCTCCCACGTGAAGTCAGATCCCTTGCTTGCCGAGCTAAGGAACAGCCAGATAAAAGGATTTATTGGCATTGACCCGGCAGGGATCCCGCCTTTGCCAGAGTATATCAATGCTCCAGGATTCTGGCTGCTCATGGGCTTTCCTGTATACCTTGACTTTGACAGGATCCTTGAAGAAATAATAAACCCGAACCTTGAAGGTGCTGGTGTGATGATTGTAACTGTGGATATGGTATTCGGGATGATCCATGAACTGGCAAGGTTGGATGCCATCTACGGTGAGTACACCCAGCTATTTGACCTCTTTCCATATCTTGACTGCTGGTATACCCAGAATATGGATCCCTATGTGGAGGATTTTATCGCAAGGTATCTGCTTTCCAGTACATATCTCAGGGCCCTCTCAGAGTACTATAACATTGGCATGTATCAGAGCATACGTGAACACTGGAAAAACGGGGCAGAGAACAAAGATATCATTGTAGCAGGGTCCCCAGATCCAAATGATGGATATTATTATTATGATGAGCACATGTATCTAATGAGCGTGCCATCTATTACTGTGCTGTCTCAGTCTGACAGCCTGGTAGAGGCCGAGGAGATTATTCGTGATCTCATGGAAGCAAAGCAACCCCACGAATACGATGAGTGGCACCTCATCCCTAACACTGCCCATGTGGATATCCCCATGGGCCTCAATGCACCGGTGATCACCTTCCCCCTGATCGGCGAGTGGCTGGATAAGGTATGCGCTGAGCATGCCGGTGCAGAGGCTGAAGAGGATCCTGATGGCACAGACACCTCAACCGATTCGTCAGCGATATTCTATAAAGACAGCGATGAGGGTTTATGCTTTATAAATACATCCAGGATTGATTAATGAGTTAAAAGGGTAGGAAATCACACCCTAGGTTTTCAAGGCTTCTCACTTAAGCCTATAATCATACACTGTTACAGGAATTGATCTGGCAATAAGTTCTTTATTTATGATGTCTTCCACCTTATCCCACGAGCCGCCTGCAAGCCCACAACCTATCCGGGGCATATGTATGGATGCCTTATCTTCTATAGCAAAATCTGCTACCTTTCTCAAGCCCTCCTCTATTGCATTATAACGCACAGGCGGAATTCCTCCTACCTTGCGAAGTCCTTTTTGCCCGATTACATTTGCCACATAGATATCATCTTCAACCTTTACAAACTGTACCTCACCTAAGGTAAATGAAATATCACATCTCCCTTTATACCAATCCATATACATTGTTTCAGGGGCCTTCCATCTCTTAGAGAGTGCAAGGACAAAACCCTTACCCCATGCACCTACATCATTACACACATGAACAATCACCTTTGTCCCAGAGCCAACCGGATATGTCGCATCGCCAATAACATAACTAATGCCCATTATGGGACCAAATTTAGCACCTTACAATAACCACATCAAGCCCTGGGGATAAATAAAAATGATAGACAACGATAAACATGAAGTATTAAAAAGGCAGACAATATTTAAAGGAGAGGAGATAACTGTGAAAAGATACTGGAAACATCTTGAGTCCCAAAGAGTATGGAAGACTCGTATCTTAACCTTAAGGCAAGACAAATATCACTTTTTGCCCAATGATATAATAAGAGACTTCACGGTCTTAGAATTTAATGACTGGGTAAATATCATTCCTGTAACCGCAGATGGTGACGTGGTTATGATTCGCCAGTATCGCATAGGTATGCAGAAAGAGACCATAGAGATACCAGGGGGAGTGGTGAGTCGTCATGATATGAGCCCAAAGCATGCGGCTGTCAGGGAGATGCAAGAGGAAACAGGCTATTTTAGTGAAGATGTCATACATATAGGCACTGTCCACCCAAACCCTGCTATACAAAACAACAAATGCTATACATATCTTGCAAGAGATGCCTATCCTAAATCAGCCCAGATGCTGGACCCCACAGAGGCCATAAAGATAGAGCTCTTAAAAAAAGAGGCCATCTTTAAGATGATCAAAAATGCAGAGATCACACATGGATTGGTGATCTCTGCATTTGCCTATCTTATGCTGTATGAAAACAGCTCTCAGCGATCAGCATTCAGTAAAGAGTGAAACTCCCCGTCTACAAGGCGGGGCATCTAAAATGGTCTCCTCCCCCTTAATGGGGGAGGATTAAGGTGGGGGTGAAAATTTCGTTTTGTTTTCCCTCTCACCCTCCCCTAACCCCTCCCATCAAGGGAGGGGAATATGTGTGGAACCCTCCAGGGGAGAGGGAAGAGAGGGAACAATAAGGATGCCATTTATCTCCATGCACAGCACGGGGTATTCTGGCATGATTTCATAAAATTTAGACGAGTTCATCAACTTTTATTGATTGTATCTCCCCTAGCCCTT
This sequence comes from Deltaproteobacteria bacterium, assembly GCA_021162585.1. Classification (GTDB taxonomy): domain Bacteria; phylum Desulfobacterota; class Desulfomonilia; order UBA1062; family UBA1062; genus JAGGYK01. The sequence continues at coordinate 116 of JAGGYK010000005.1, read as the reverse complement.
TGTCTCTTTCTGCTCCCTTGACCTGAATATCTTTATAAATGTAACACCAAGACCACCATAGAGCACAACCACCCCTACTATCAGCATTATCCATGCGCCAGCACTCATGATTCTCT
>JAGGYK010000196.1 GCA_021162585.1 Deltaproteobacteria bacterium | reverse complement strand
GAATTCTCCATCCTCCCATGTCCTCATCACTATAGGTCGCAGCTATTATCCTTCTCAAGGCCCTGACCCCTGCAACTGATAAGGTGCTGCCTTTTACCTGAACCACAAAATCTGACAGACACGCCTGCCACGTGGGTACTCCATTACATTGACCCATGATAGCTGTTACCCATGGGGTTTTACGAATATGGCTGTATTGGGAAAAAACAGATCTTTGGTCTCCAACGACTAAAGAAATTATCCCTTTTGCTCCCTGAATATCAGGCAGACGTCCCCCACCAGACTCACCTAACCACACAAGTGGAAATCCCCTTTTTTCAACTTCATCCCTCATCTGTTTTGCCTTTTTTGTGTAGATTCGGGCATTGGTTGATGCCAACACAGTGAAATCATTAGCAATTATCCCAATCTGACGTCCACTTATAAGACCATAGCCAGTGATCAGACCGTCTGCCGGGGTCATCTCTTCCATTCCCGGCATATCTGAACACGCAAGCATACCAAATTCTATAAAAGTACCAGGATCGAGTAACCGGTCTATACGCTCCCGCGCGGTCAATCTGCCTTTATCATGCTGCTTTTGCACCCTTTTCGGCCCGCCTTGGCCTAATGCTTTATCTTTCCTCATCTGTAACTCTTCAAGTAATTTCTCAAAAGCCATATTTTACTCCCATAGACATTTATAGATTAGTAATGAAATAGTACCTTCGCCTTTGTTTGTCTCTTTTCAATTTTATTTTATTAACATGGTAATAAAAAGCCCCGCAGCTGTTGCCGTACCGATTGTCCCTGCGACATTGGGCCCCATTGCCTGCATAAGGATAAAATTATGTTTATCTTCTTTCATTGCCACTGTCTGAGCAACACGTGCGGCCATGGGTACAGCCGATACACCTGCTGCTCCGATTAAAGGATTTATCTTATCTTTTAAGAATAGGTTCATAAACTTGGCCAAAAGAAGTCCAGAAGCCGTACTAAAGCAAAAGGCGACTAATCCTAAGAAAAAGATATACAGGGTTTGTGGTTTTAAGAAAACCTCGGCTGGCATAGTTGCGCCAATGCACAGACCCAAAAATATTGTAACAATATTGATCAACTCATTCTGTGCAGTCTTGGAAAGTCGCTCCACCACACCACACTCCCTGAACAGGTTACCTACCATGAGCATTCCTATTAATGGTGCAGCATTGGGAACCAGAAGACAGATAATCAGTGTTGCAAGCAAAGGAAATCCAACCTTCTCAAGCTTGCTTACATTCCGCAGTTTCTTCATCCTGATCTTACGCTCTTCTTTGGTGGTTAAAAGCCTCATTATTGGCGGTTGGATAATCGGCACCAAGGCCATATATGAATAAGCTGCCACTACTGTTGCACCTAACAGATGGGAAGCTAGTTGAGAGGTGAGAAATATAGTAGTAGGCCCATCAGCGCCTCCAATAATACCGATGGAAGCAGCTTCATGCAAATTAAATCCGAGTAAAAGGGAACCAAAAAACGTCATATACACCCCAAACTGTGCTGCAGCACCCAGCAGCAGGGTCTTGGGATTGGCTATAAGTGGACCAAAATCAGTCATAGCGCCTATACCTATAAAGATCAGCGGAGGAAGTATATCCCATCTATCAATAGTAAAATGATAAAATACCCATAGCAGATGCCCTTCTTTCATAAGATCTGATAAGGGAATGTTTATGATCAACATACCAAAACCAATAGGAACTAAAAGCAGTGGCTCATATTTCTTTCTTATCGCAAGTGTGATTAAGGTGATCCCTATTATCCACATTAAGATATTACCTGCTGTTAAATGGAAAAATCCCGTCCCTGAAAATATCTTGTTGAAAAGACCCAAATCCATGCTATCTGTTTGCCCTACCTTTTTTTGAAGTCACAATTTAATCATGGAAGACTACTGGCAGTCTTATTCTTATTATCTTACCCATTATTCTTATTCTCTCCTGTCTTTTCATTCCCACTGGCGATCTTCGAGAAAATAATAATACACGCCTGCAATATGACCAGACAGGTAACCACCCCACCAAATCCCACAAAAAACACCTCAAATGCTTCCCCCCAGTCAACCACTTTATCACATCCTCCTTATAATCCCTATATTTCAACAAACAAATAGAACATGCTCAATCTTTACAATAGATTTAATGATATTCAGCATATATTCTAACACTTGGGTTGAAGACCTTCAATAAATCCTCTAGAGATGAACGCCATTATCCAAGAACTATCAATATTTGATCGGCCTCTACTTTGTCTTTTTCTTTCACTTTGATCTCTTTAACCTTTCCGTCAGATGTTGAGCAAATCGGGATTTCCATCTTCATTGCCTCAATAAAAATAAGCTCCTGGTCAGTACTTACTTCATCTCCAATATCTACTAAAACCTCTGCAACAATTCCCGGCATCGGGGCTACTATCTCTATACTCATTCAAACTGGCTCCTTATTCTTTTTGTAAAGTCCAAATGCTTTTTAACTATATAAACTATTAAATCTATGCCATTATGGTGTCAGTCCGTTATACTAGAATTTTGTTGGCCAATTTGCAAGAAGATGTCTGCAAATACCTTGATCAGATAATCACGTGGATCCATAAGGTATAAATGTACTTGATCAGGATCAATATCTCTTTTCAAATAAAGGTGGCTTCCTTGCAGGTCTATCCAGAGATTCAGGAGCAGTCCACTCGATTTCAGGACTGACTCTAAGCTCTGTTTTCATTACCTGTCTTATTTCATTGGCCAAGTCATCAAGCTTATCCTCCATGCCAGCAGCGTATTCAACTCTTAACTTTAACTTAGTGATTCTGTGGGAAGGATCTTCCTTAATAATCCTCATATGTCCTGTTACCTTGGGGACAAGCTTTTGGAGCGTTCTAAGTATAGCGCCTCCAAAAACGTTTACACCCTTAACAGTAAGCATATCATCTGAGCGGCCAACTGGTTTGATCCTATACCCCTTGAACCCGCAAGCAGGGCATTCTGAAGTAAATAGCTCCACAACATCACCAGTTGCATACTTCAAATAGGGAGATGCTTTTTTGCGAAGGTGAGTAACAATTATCTCACCCACTGCTCCTTCTTTTAATTCAATCGGCTCCTTGGTTTCCGGATCAACCAAATCCTCGTAACAAATATCAATGTCGGCAGCAAAATTGTGGAGACCATAATATTCATCTGAATCACAGGAAATAGAAATGCTCGTAAAGGAGGGACCCCAGAAATCATACCATCTGCACCCATAACCTTCCTCTACTTTTTTCTTTAGCTCTGGAATCCCACAGCCGATTTCCCCTGTAAGAATTATACATTTGAAGCCGAAGTCTTTTGGATCTATCCCCATCTTCTTTAAACCCTCAAGATAAAAATCAACTATAGCTGCACCTGTCCACCAGAAAGTGGGTTTTGTCCACTTTACCAGCTCCATCGCCACCTGGGGGCCGAGCCTGATCTCTATAGGAAGCGGGAGAATTCCAGCTTTCTGGATACCAGGAAGAAGAGTGGATGTCGCATAGACACCCAGAGGAAATAAAAAGAAGGCACGATCACCTCTGCCTAACCCCAATATTTCATTATGCATAAAGGCCACTGCTTCAGCGGCTAAGTCAAAATCCTCTTGTGTTTGGGAATATGGATAGGTTGGATGACCTGTCGTTCCAGCGGTTCCCCCTGTAGAAATAATATCTGCTGGGTCACAGCATACATGCAGACCAAAAGGATGACCATATTTTTCCAGGGATGTTTCCATGCTTTGACGTTCTCGATCTTTATCCATAAAAATAGGTAGCTTGCGCAGATCTTCGATGGTTTTGATATCCCCGGGCTCTGCACCACATTCTTTAAAGCATACCTGATAATACTCAGGCGAGTTATCATACATGTATTTGATTGATTCCCTCATCAGTCTTTCTTTATGTTCCTTTCTTTGTTCAAAGCCCATATTGTTTAATTCCTCAGGCCAAAAACGCACTTTGCCTTTCATCTTTAATCCTCCTTAATTTTTATAAATAGACATACCCTTATCAAACCTCTTAGCTGTATTGTTTATAATTATAACCTATCAAAGATTATACTGTTTTTCCTCGGGGAAGAACTTTGACTCAACTATGAACTATCGATCAAGCTTAGACTTACAATCATAACTCACCTCCTTTCATATAACTATTTAACCTAATAAAATCACAAAAAAATAATCCTCATATAAAAAAGTTGACCTTACTATTTATATGCTGCGAACTCGGAATGTGTCAATGAAAAAGAGAGACTCAACCTTGACAGATAGGGGTGCAAATGCGATAGATATAGACACAAAAATACTTATACACTTTGTTTTTGATTAAGGAGAATTTTTATGAAGACATTGGTTACATATTATAGCAAAACCGGAAATACAAAGGCTATCGCTGAGGCCATCTATGAGGCCTTAGGAAAAGAAAATAAAGATATAAAGCCCATAAAAGAGGTAAAAAATACAGAGGATTATTCTCTGATCTTTTGTGGTTTCCCTATTTATGCTCACAGTGTTCCTGTGCCTGCTCAAAATTTTATCAAGAGCATCCCCTCAGGGGTAAATCTCGCACTGTTCTCAACCCACGGCGCCCTTCGTGAAGGCCGAATGCCAAAAGAAGCCATAGAGCATGCCATAGGGCTTGCAAAAAATGCTAAGGTTATTGGCACCTTTAATTGCAGGGGGGAAGTGCCTCAAGATGAGCTGGACAGCCTGGCGGATAAACCAGAACACAGTGCCTGGGTAATGGAGGCTCAATCAGCACCTTCACATCCTGATGAAGATGATATAAAAGATGCAAAGACCTTTGCTCTTGATATTCTAAAGAAGGTAGAAAAATTTGATGCCTTTCCTGTCAGATGAAACAGTCGACAGTCAGTTCAAAGTTCAATGTTCCAAGTTCTATGTTATATCAAGTTGCAATCAGTCATTTTTACAAAGTAATTTATTGAACGCAACCTGGTATTATAGGTCCCATTGCCCGCATTTTTGCCTATCGATTACATAAGTTTATTAAACATCTGCTTTTAGCAAAACATGTTGGTTTTTTATCTTACTGACAGCTGAATGCTGATAGCTAACTTACAAAACACTACAGAGTTAGAATTTAAAAAAAATATCTATAGACAATTATTAGGGGCTCCCTATCAAGACACCTGACCTAATCTATTCTAACACTACTATACAACCATATATTCACCAAGATTTTTAAAAGCAACAAAAAACACTTGACAACTGGTTTGAGTGGGCCTATTAATAGTAATAGTTACTATTATTAAAATAGGATGGTGAGGTTGGTAAAGTCCAAAGTCCAAAGTCCAAAGT
>JAGGYK010000056.1 GCA_021162585.1 Deltaproteobacteria bacterium | reverse complement strand
GCAGCGGTATGGTAGATCCTGTTGTATTTGATTATGTAGGTATAGATCCTGAGAAGGTTACGGGTTTTGCCTTTGGGCTAGGCGTGGAAAGGGTAGCCATGTTAAAGTATGGCATCGATGACATAAGGCTATTCTTTGATAATGATATACGGTTTCTTACGCAATTCTAAAGAGATATAAGATTTGAGCATATGAAAATCAGTTTTAATTGGATAAAGGATTTTGTGGATATAGATGCAGATCCATCTGCTGTAGCAGATGCCTTGACATTATCTGGTACAGAGGTGGAGGAGATAGCCCACGTAACAATACCCGAAGAGGTAGTATGCGCTCGCATAGTAGAAAAGAAACCCCATCCCAATGCAGACAGGCTCCATCTGTGTAGAGTGGATACAGGCAGTGAAGAGCTGCAGATAGTATGTGGGGCGCCAAATGTGAGGCAGGGGATGCTTACCGCACTGGCCCCTATAGGCACAAAGCTTGGTGATTCCATGGTTGTGAAGAAGGCAAGGATAAGGGGTGTAGATTCTTATGGTGTCCTGGCCTCTGAAAGGGAATTAGGGCTTACGGACGATCATACCGGCATTATGGAGATAGAAGATGAAAGTATCTGTCCTGGAGACATACTGATTGACAAGTTAAAATTAGAGGATTGGGTATTTGACATAAGTGTCACCCCTAACAGAGGGGACTGTCTCTCAGTGATAGGTATCGCCAGGGAATTGGCTGCTATATTTAACACCAGTGTAAAATATCCGCCTACAGAATCAGAAGAGGATAAAATCCCAATAGATACAGCGCTTTCTGTAGAGATATCCGCAGCAGATGCCTGCCCCAGGTATTGTGCCAGGGTCTTGAAGGGGTTGCATGTCGCTAAAAGTCCATTTTGGATGAGGAGGCGCTTGTTCCTCTCTGGGGTGAGGGCAATAAATAATGTGGTAGATATAACCAATTACGTAATGTTGGAATGTGGACAGCCATTGCATGCATTTGATTATGACTTAATTGGCGGTCATGCAATTGTAGTGCGGAAGGCCTATGATGGAGAGACCTTTGTAACCCTGGACTCCACCGAAAGGTCACTGTTTAAGGATGATCTGCTTATCTGTGATAAAGAAAAGGCAGTTGCCCTTGCAGGTATTATGGGTGGCGAAAATTCTGAGATGTCAGATGACAGCAATGATGTGGTCCTGGAGAGTGCATATTTTGATCCTGTGCAGATCCGCAAGACATCAAGCAGGCTAAACCTTTCTACAGAGGCCTCCTACAGGTTTGAGAGGGGCGTAGATCCGGATGGGCAAAAGAAGGCTGTAGACAGGGCAGCCTCTCTTATGGCCCGGCTAGCTGATGCAAAGATCTTGAAGGGTGTTATAGATGTAAATCATTTGGGGTCTGCTCCTAGAAAGATATATTTGAGAAAGAAGAGATTAGAGAAGATCCTTGGTGTAAGTAATGTCAAAGTATCCAGGGTAGAAGCCATATTCAAAGGGCTTGGTTTTGAGATAACCAGGAATGAAGAGGGATGGGAGATTATTGCCCCCTTATTCAGGCACGATATTGAACGAGAGATAGACTTGATAGAAGAATATGTAAGGATAGATGGAATGGACAATGTCCCATCAGACCTGCCCGGATTTAAACCTCAGATTAAACCGTCTGATGTTTTAAAATTAAGAGATATACGCACCACCTTGAGTGCTATGGGGTTTAACGAGGTAATAACGTATTCATTTATCTCTCCAAGGTGGAGGGAATGGTTTAAGGACAGGTATCTGGAGTTGAAAAACCCCATCTCAGATGAGATGGCTATTATGCGTACATCTTTGATCCCAGGGCTTGCATCTGTGGTAGCGAGGAATAAGAGGATTCAACTAAGAGACATACATATCTTTGAGATAGGCAAATGTTTCTTGCCTGTTCAGGACAGTTCACATCTTCCAACAGAGATAGAGAGGTTTGGTATTGCCATTTCAGGTTCGAGAAAGAAGTTGCACTGGTCTGAGGAGTCAGACCAGGTGGATTTCTATGATATTAAGGGGATAGCGGAGTCTATAGTCCCGGATATAGGATTCAGGCCGTCCAACCATATATTTCTTACCCCTGGTATTCAGGCGGACGTATATTCAGGCTCCGGGTTTATAGGTTACATAGGTGCCCTGAATCCAGACATAATTGAATATCTTGACCTGTCAGATGATATATATGTAATGGAGATTGGATTAGAGACTTTGCTCATCAAAAAACCCGTGGAGATAACCCCTTTACCCAGGTTTCCTTCTACATCCAGAGATATCTCGCTGGTGGTGGATAACAGTACCACATATGAAGATATTGAAGGTATAATATTATCTAAGGGGATTAAGGACTTGAAGCAGATTGAGGTGATTGATGTGTATCGTGGAGAAAAGTTGCCTCAAGATAAAAAAGGGATCACCTTGAGGATTACCTATCAATCTGCGATCAAGACTTTAGAGGATAAGGTGATAAATAAATGGCAAAAGGTGATATTGGATACCTTGGGAGAAAAACTCGGGGTATACCTAAGACAGACATAGCAGTCATTGTCTTGATTGTAATCGCCTTTGGCGTACTAATTCCACCTGGACATGCCTTTTCAGAATATATTATTACCACTGAACATGGCAAGGTCTCTGCCCAGACGTATTGGATTGTAAGAGACAGGCTTTATCTTAAAGATAAAGGCAATTTGACTTCTATATCGCTTAGGGAGATGAAGTCTATAGAGGGGGGCGCTTTTAACGATTCAGAAAGGGATCTCCATAAAAAGGCCCTTTTTAGATTTTCGGTCCAACTCAAAGATCTGATGGACACAGAGATCCTCCTGCTAAAGATTGATAGTAAAAATACAGAGCTTTTGGGCCGTATTAGAGAGTTAAAGGTATGTGGCAGGTGCGGCTCTGAATTCAAAAAGGCCAAGAAGAGAGCGGGTAAACAACTTGATTTTATTGAGAAAGAGATAATGGCCCTGAAACAAGGTTGGGAGGATATAACCCTCCCGGATAAGAGCCTGGTAATACTTCGGGATATAAAGGTGCTCAGGTTGAGTTCGTTGGTTCTCCACATAAGAGATAGTAAGAGATTTATAAGATCAGGGGATCCCACAGACATGGACTATTCTATAGAGCACTTAAGACAGAGCAGTATCTTCGAGCAAAGGTTTCAAAAGCTCTTATCTGCTAACCCTATTTTATGTGAATAGACAATGCTGACAATTTCGTAAAAAGTCGGATTTAGTGAATGTGTATCTCGACTGTAGGGAAAAATCTTATGTTTTCAGTGAGTTAGGTGTTCAAGATTTCTCGCTTTGCTCGAAATGACAGACCAAAGAGATTTTTTTACAAAGCTGTCAATAATGGCTGTAAGTCACGCTAGGCTTTCACCGGAGATTATCTCTGTGCATTCTTGTTTTGTAATTTCACCGCAATAATAATCATAAGCAGCCTTTATCATCTGTTTTGCAGTATCTATGGCATTCTCGAGCAGATAGTTTATATTACACATCTTCATTTCCCCTGAGATCAGATCTTTGTATTCCAGACTGTCTTCTATCACAATATTTTCTCTCTTTAGATTTTCATAAAAAAGTCCCAGATATGTCTTGTCCTTTAGTATGCCCAGCTTATTTAAGAGACAGGCTGTCTTAAATGCGGTTTTGCTTCTAAATAAGCGGTTAAAAAATTGCTGCCTTTTTAAAGTCCTTTTTATCTGGGAGGCGGACAGGCCAAATTCTCTTGAAACTATTTTAGTAAAGGTCAATTCTTCAATTAAATAAGCATTGATAAGTTTACCCATCAGAAAATCCGGGTTTAATCTGTTATCAATACAGGTTTCTATATGTCTGTGCATGTATGTAG
>JAGGYK010000297.1 GCA_021162585.1 Deltaproteobacteria bacterium | reverse complement strand
GTATCTACTAATATTGATGGTATATTTTATGAAGAAACAAAACTTACTCTTGGGACTGGCAGCACACAAAAGACTCAGATGGTAAAGAATTATTGCAAGGCATCTCAGGTAGACAAATCCGCAGTAGAAGTAATATATCTTAATCAGGAAGGAAGTCCTACTGGTATAAAGATAGAAATGCCAATAGATGAATTTTTAAAAAAGTTTGTACTTGATCCAAATTATAAGGTGAAAACCAAAGAAGAACGACAGGTAGACAAGCACATCGCCTTGGCAGAAAAACATCGACAGCGTAAAGAACCTTATTCTGCAGAGTGGGAATATACCTCCGCACTTAAACTTGATGAAGATAATGTAAGGGCAAACTTCGGGATAGGCACCCTTTATATGGAAATGGGGGAACAAAAAAAGGCAAAAGAGGTCTTCCAGAAGCTTGCGAAGATAGATGCCATTTTTGATAAAGAAAATAAACATATATTCAACGAATTTGGTATAAGCTTAAGAAAGACACATATGTTTGATGAGGCATTAAGTCATTATCTTAAGGCCATTGATATATCCCCTGATGATGAAAACTTACATTTCAATGTGGCCAGGGTATACTATGAAAAGGGAGAAATAAATAAGGCCTTTGAATGGTTAGATAAGGCACTTGAGATAAACCCTGATTTTAATGAGGCAAAAAAGTTTGGAGAGTTCTTGAAAAAAGAATCGGGGAAGAACAAGAAAGAATCAGAGGAGGGTAAGCCTACTGAAGAATAAATATAGGCTTCTTCTGGTTTTGTTTAACAGACCAAAGACAGATCATCTAATATTTCATGTCACACAATATATATCATAGTGCGCTAGATAAAGTTTTGATCATAGTAAGTATTAGGCGCTATTTCTCAACCACAATGCAAAATGTAAGGACAATAGAAAATTTACCGGTACAGTTACTAGATTGTGGTGCATGTATATCAAATTATTTATAACTCTCAAAAAGGAGTGCTATCAGTTTTCATATTGAAATGAGACAAAGATTTTTTATTTTGCACCTTGCTTCTCCTATTATTCCATCTGGTTATCATATCGAGAAAGTATCTGATAAAGGTAAAATCTTCAGTGAGCTCTGGGTGGAATGTGGTAAGAAGTATATTGTTATACCTTGCTGCAACGATATTACCATCTAAAACAGAAAGGATCTCCACATCAGAGGAGGCACGAACTATCCTTGGGGCACGGATATAGACCATTGGTATTATCTTATCAGACCCTTTTATTTTGCCCCTTGAATAAAGCTGTTTATCTGGGGACCATATGCATTTTTTTCTATCTTGGTGTCTACGCTCTCCAATATGCCACCTTTACAGAGCACTATCACACCTGCGCATGTCCCCCATACAGGAAGGCCTTGATTTATCAATGCCTTGATTGGTAGTTTAAGGCTAGAAGATAAAATAAGTTTTGTAATCGTGGTACTCTCGCCACCAGGGATAATCAGGCCATCTATACCATCAAGGTCATCAGCCCCCTTTATTAACCTGGCTTTTGTCCCTACCCTTATGAGGGCTTGTACGTGCTCTTTTACATCACCCTGAAGTCCGAGGATACCTACCAACAATTACCAACCCCTTACCGAAAGGATCTCTTCTTTTGGAATTGTGGCTATATCAATACCTTTCATGGCATCTCCAAGGCCTTCAGATACCTTAGCAATAACCTTAGGATCCTCAAAATGAGCAGTTGCCTCTACTATAGCCCCTGCACGCTCAGATGGGTCCTGTGATCTAAAGATGCCTGAGCCCACAAAGACCCCATCTGCACCGAGTTGCATCATGAGGGCCGCATCTGCAGGAGTTGCTATCCCACCTGCTGCAAAGTTTACAACCGGCAATCGCCCAAGCCTTCTTATATCTAATACCAGATTCAGGGGCGCGCCTAATTCCTTTGCATACGCATATACCTCATCTTCCCTCATGCCCTTTATGCGATTTATTTGTGCATTAACAGTCCTTAGATGTCGTACTGCCTCTACTACATTACCGGTACCTGCCTCACCCTTTGTCCTTATCATACTTGCACCCTCTGCTATACGTCTTAGGGCCTCGCCCAAATCTCTACAACCACATACAAAAGGCACCTTAAAATTATGCTTATCTATGTGATTATCTTCATCCGCTGGGGTGAGGACCTCGCTTTCATCAATGTAATCGATCCCAATGGCCTCCAAGATTTGTGCCTCTACTATGTGGCCAATCCTCACCTTTGCCATTACAGGTATACTTACGCTATCTTTAATAGCCTTTATAACAGCAGGGTCACTCATGCGTGCTACACCCCCTTGAAGCCGAATATCAGAAGGTAGCTTTTCAAGGGCCATTACAGCTACTGCACCTGCTTCTTCCGCGATCTTTGCCTCCTCGGGGTTTGTTACATCCATGATTACACCACCCTTTAACATCTGGGCTAGCCCCTTGTTTAAGATAACCCTGTCTTTATTAGTCATATCGGTTCTCCTTATCTTTAAAATTGTTATATAACAATATAAACACTATACTAATATAGTTACATATACTAAATATAATGTCAACAGGAAAACAATGAGATATAAAGAGATTGCTGATAGGTTAGAGGGAGAAATATTAAGCTCAAAAAGCCCAGGAGATAGGTTACTAAGCTTAAGAGAACTGGCAAGAAAGGAGCACATAAGTCTTATCACGGCAAGGAATGTATACCTCTACTTGAGGCAAAGGGGCCTTATCTCAAGCAAACAAGGCTCTGGTACCTTTGTAGCCAAGACAACTAAGGATGCTCTCATAGATATGGCGAGTATCAAACCGCCTGAAGAGTTGCTACTATGGGTCGGGGCATACATGGTAAAGGCTATGGGTGGGATATCTGCCTATGATCCTCCCCAGGGGTTTGATCTACTAAGGGATCAGGCAAAGAAGTGGCTTGAGCCCTTAGGTATAAACTACAGGCCATTAATAACTGCTGGTTCTCAGCAGGCCTTGTTCCTTGCAGGAATGGCCATATTAAATAAAGGGGATATTGTAGCAATAGAAGATCCTGGCTACAGTGGTGCTACTAGGATCTTTGAGGCCTTAGGGGCCCGTATAAAAAAGGTACCATATATAGATTCATCTCGTGCGCTGGATATTTTACAAGATCCTGAAATAAGGATATTTTATACCATGCCCCAAGGCCATAT
>JAGGYK010000235.1 GCA_021162585.1 Deltaproteobacteria bacterium | reverse complement strand
CCCATGTCCTAGCGGACACTGGCGAACAATGAAAGGGGGCCCCTCGGCTAGGGGTAAAGGGTGCCCGTGGTCTCTTAAAAAGCCATCTCCTCGGACAATTGGCCCTTTTTGAAGACGCTAAGCTCGCTACACTAAATTTGTAAAACTCGGGCTTGATGCCCTCAAACAGTTACAAATTTTACGCTCCGCTTCGCTAATCGTCTTTAGCAAAAAGTCCCAAGATGCGCTCCTCGATGGCCTTTTTGCGAGACCATAATAACTGATTGCTGGCCCCCGATCCCTGACCCCTGACAGCTGCCTCTTTCATATAAAATTTGTGAGGTGGCATCAAATCTGAGAAATGACTTTTCATACTACTGCAAATGAATATGCCCTTTGAATAATTCTTAAGGCCATCAGGCAAAGCTTGCAAAAGCTAAGAGATTTTTGTAGGTTTCTTGTATGATACAATTTAATCTCTTATTGTGGACCTTTCTTATTATCTTTGCGATCAGCTCTGTTTTCAGGTGGATTTTGACGCGCGTCAATATCAGCCATCTCCGCAAGGTCTCTCGCCATGTACCTGAATTTTTCAAAGGAGAGATAGATAATCAAACCCTTTCTAAGATGACTGATTATACGGTGGATTCCTCCCGGTTTGATTCTATCGCTAATATCTTCGATGACATAGTTATTTTGGTCATACTGTTGAGCGGGTTTTTGCCCTGGCTGGTCAGTAAAATATTTTCCTGCAACCTTCATTTTGTTCTCTCAGGGTTTATCTTCTTTGTTGCCCTTGCTTTAATAAAGGGCATTTTAGATATCCCTTTCAGCCTTTATGGCACATTTGTGATCGAAAAAAATTATGGTTTTAGTACCATAAGCCCTAAATTATGGGCCTCGGATCTACTGAAAAACCTGGTGATCTCGGCCCTTATCATGGCTTCTCTCCTTGGTCCTTTACTGAGTTTAATTTATTATGCTGAAAAGACATGGTGGCTATGGGTCTGGATGTTTTTTGGTTTCTTCCAGTTACTTATCTTATGGCTCTATCCCATCATTATAGCCCCTTTGTTTAACAAGTATGAGCCAATAGGAGATCATGACCTTAAGGAGAGGATTATTTCTATAGCAGAAAGGGTTGGGATAAAGGTAGGTGGCATCTATCAGGTAGATGCAGGGAAACGGAGCAGGCACACAAATGCCTATTTTACTGGCATGGGCAAGACCAAACGCATTGTTTTATATGATACTTTACTTAAGTCACATACAGCCGAGGAGATTTTATCTGTCTTAGCTCATGAAATTGGGCACTGGAAGAAAAAACATATCATGAAGCAACTTGTATTTATAGAAGTTTGCTCTTTTTTCGCTTTTTATCTCGCCTATCGCCTGATAGAGTGGCCTGTTTTATATAGAACATTCGGTTTTGAACAGGGCATTCCATATGTAGGGCTTTTTCTTCTGGCTGTTCTTTTCAAGCCCATAGCGTTTTTTCTTACCCCTATTGGGTCTATGATCTCAAGAAGATTTGAACAGGAGGCAGATGACTATTCATATTTGCTTATTGGAACCACGCAACCATTATGCGGTGCATTAAGGCAACTGGCAAAAGACAACCTGGCAAACCTCTTTCCCCACCCGCTCTTTGTCTGGTTCTACTATTCCCATCCCCCGCTTGCCGAGCGCATAGCACGGCTACAAAATATTGAAAGGGAGAAGAGAATAGAGATGCCAAAGTTCCAATAACAGAAAAATCGATGGTTTCGTAAAAAGTCAAACTCGGCGAATCGGTCATTCCAGCCTGCTGCAGGCAGGTCGACCGTAGGAAAAGATCTTGTGAATTTAGCAAATTGCATTGAAAAGATTTCCCGTTCCTGCCTGCCGGCAGGCAGGTCACTCGAAATGACAAGTTAAAAAGACTTTTTACGACTGTGTCAAAAGTTGCATTCTGAAATTGGCTGCAACTATATGTTTGCAGATGCCCTTAGGCAACAACCAATTTCAGATAGAACAAAATATTATTTCTTGATTACTCCCAGTTTCAATGGAAGCCACCAGGTAAAGCCAAACAGTAATGTCTTGGTTACTGTTCTTAAAAGCGAGAGCCCCATTTTCTTTCCTATCCCAAGGGATACAAGCAATTCCAATGGATGGCCAAGAGCCCAAGTATAGAGGATAGACTTCTGAATCTTTTTCATTGTATCATTTTCAGATGGACGAACAAGCCCTAATATTGAGAAAATCCAACCACCAACTGCCCCTATCATCATAACATACCAGAAATATCTTACCTTAAGCATAGCTTACTCTCCTTCTCCATTATTATTTATGGAATCTCATGAATTTTTATAGAAATCCAATTTTTGCCAAGCAAAAATTCGGAAAATTAAGGGGGGGTGAAGGTAAGTCAATATTTCACTATTCTGATTGTGGATATTTTATAAGATAGCTACAATACATAAAAAACAGCTCTCTCACTCACCCCCCAATCTACCTCTTTGTTTTTCGACTCCAAGACTGTTCTTTGTTTACTTTATCTTACCACTGGCATACATCTCTCTTAAGTCCTTTTTGCTGAATTTGCCAACACTTGTCTTTGGAATCTCGTTCATAATCGCAAATTTATCCGGTATCCACCATGAGGCCTTGACCTTGTCTTTTAGAAACTCTTTTAATTCATCTTCTGTGACAGTTTCACCCTGGACAGGCACCACACATGCCATTGGTCTTTCCTGCCACTTAGGATGTGGAATGCCTATAACAGCAGCCTCTAAGACCTTTGGATGGGCCATAATGGCATTTTCGAGATCAACCGATGATATCCACTCGCCTCCGCTTTTAACCAAATCCTTTGTCCTGTCCACAAGGTTTACATACCCTTCTTCATTTATGGTACCCACATCGCCGGTGTGCAGCCATCCTCCCTCAAAGTACTCCTTACTCCGCTCAGGATCCTTATAGTATTCCTTTGCTATCCATGGGCCTCTTAACAAGATTTCTCCCCACTCCTTGCCATCGGCCTTGACCTCCTCACCTTTGTCGTTAACTATCTTCATCTCGAGCCCTGTAGCGAGAAGGCCTGCGCTGGATCTCACGTCATAAATCTTGTCCATGGGCCAGTCAGCCATGTAGCTCTTAGGCAGTGCTGCAAGCGCAAGAGGTGTGGTCTCGGTCATTCCATATGCCTGCACGACCGGGAAGTTATATTTTTCGTTCAACCCTTCCATAAGATACCTTGGACAGGGTGCGCCTCCGCTGTATATAGCCTTAAGCGATGAAAAATCATGCCACCCGCCCTTTTCCAGGTAGTCATATAGCATCATCCATATGGTAGGCACCCCTGCTGTAAAGGTTGCCTTCTCCTCGGCTATCATCTTGCAGGTGGACTCCATGTTTAGCACATCTCGCCCTGGAAAGACCTGCTTGCATCCCAACATCACCCCTATAAAGGGGCCACCCCATGCATTTGCATGAAACATGGGGACTATATGCAGTATACAAGCATCTTCTGAACCTCCGAGTGTGACGGCCACTGCATAGCTGTGTAATACAAGTCCCCTGTGTGTATAAACAACACCTTTAGGATCCCCGGTAGTTGCAGAGGTATAGCAGATAAAGGCAGGAGACCATTCGTCCAGGTCTGCAGGAAAGTCATAGTCTTCAGGGAACCCTGAGATCCACTCGTCGTATAGATATACAGGGGAGAGGCTTGTCTCGGGCATCTTGCCACTCTGGGACAAGATAACAAAGTGTTTGACCGTCTTTAATTGATCCTTTATCCCCTCTATCAAAAATAAAAGATCTTCGTCTATGAATAGAACCTTGTCTTCTGCGTGATTTATTATATAGGCCATATGGTGAAGAGGAAGCCTGGGATTTACAGTATGGAGCACAGAGCCCATACAAGAAACACCGAAATAGAGTTCCATGTGTCGGTGGTTGTTGAGCGCAAAGCTGGCCACCCTATCTCCTCTTTTGATCCCTAATGATCCGAGCGCATGAGCGAGCTGGCATGTCCTTTTAAAATAGTCTGCATAGGTATAACGGAATGTCTCACCAGGGTAGACAGATACAAGTTCCTTTTTGGGAAAAAATTTGGCTGCTCTCAAAAGAAAAGTCCTCAGTAATAACGGATACTCCATCATGGTAACGTACCTCCTTATCTATTATTTGATTTAATTACCTAAAATCTTGAGTATAATATAATTTTTACTCAAGTCATGTCAAGCTTGTTTGCAAGGTTTCCCACCTGGCAAGTTTTAACTTACTTGATTCCTGAGGATATATACGTTAAACAAGAATAAGCTGTGCACGATGGGTGTATAAGAAATTCTTTTAAGCGGGGTTTCACCTTGATGGCGAAGATTTAGATAAATCTCAGGAGATATTATGAATATTCCATTTATTGATCTAAAAAAACAGCAGGCTCGCATCTATGAAAAGATAGTCGGCAACATAAAAAAGGTCTTGGATCATGGTCAGTATATCATGGGCCCAGAGGTGACAGACCTGGAAGAGGTACTTGCTGATTATGTGGGTGTAGGAAATGCTATCGCGTGTTCCTCTGGTACAGATGCCCTGCTCGTGGCCCTTATGTCATATGATGTAGGCCCTTTAGATGCAATTTTCACCACCCCTTTTACATTTATAGCCACTGCTGAGGTAATATCTCTGCTTGGAGCCACCCCAGTATTCGTAGATATAGATCCATACACATTTAATATAGATCCAGATAGCCTTGAACTTGCTATAAGGGCACTAAGACAAAATCGTCCCGATATCTACCCTTTGCCTGATGGCTATGAACATCTGAGGCCCAGGGGTATTATAGCTGTGGATATCTTTGGACAGCCTGCTGATTATAACAGGATAAATCAGGTTGCCTCAAGAAACAGCCTTTTTGTCATAGAAGATGCTGCGCAGGCATTTGGCGCTGAATATAATGGAGCCAAGGCTGGAAAACTATCAGATATTGGCATCACCTCATTCTTTCCCGCAAAGCCCCTGGGTACGTATGGTGATGGTGGTATGGTATTTACAGATGACCCTGACCTGGCAGAAAAAATAAGGTCTACGCACCTACATGGCAAGGGCTCTAATAAATATGACAATATCAGGATTGGGATAAACGGCAGGCTCGATACTATCCAGGCTGCGATCCTGCTTGCAAAATTTGAAATATTTCCAGAGGAGATCGATCTCAGAATCTCTGTGGCAGATAGGTACACCCAAGTTTTGTCTAATAGTGATGTGGTGAGACCTCCCTTTGTATCAGAAGGGGTAAAAAGCGCATGGGCACAGTACTGTCTCCTGAGCATCAATAGAAGTAAGATTATTAAAGGTCTTAATGCATCTTCTATCCCTACAGCTATCTATTATCCCATCCCTCTCCATATGCAGACTGCCTTTTCAAGGCTGAACTATAAAAAAGGAGATTTTCCTGTGAGTGAGACTACATGCGAGATGATTTTTAGTATACCTATGCACCCATATCTTGATATAGAAGATCAGAGACAGATTGCAGGGGTAATTATGGACATAGTATAAGGATTAGGTTCTAGGTTCTAAGTTTTGGGTTTTAAGTGGGAGAAAAGATTGCAAATGTCTTGGATCAAAGGCCAAAGGATAGTCAAGAGTCAGGAGTCGAGAGTTAAAAAACATTGGTTTTTAGGAAAAACTATTTGTTGTTAAGCAAAAAGGCTAGTAAAGAGTTGAAAATGAAAGGATAAGGGATAAAAACCATGAGTTCAGTAGATTCCTCAAGAAATGTATCAATAGCTGTGGTAGGTGCAGGATACTGGGGTAAAAACCTGGTAAGGAACTATGCTGAATTAGGGGTTTTGCATAGTATATGTGATACCAATAGCTCTGCCTTAGAGGGTTTTCAAAACCAGTATCCTAATGCAAGGTGTACTATAAGCTATCAGGAGATATTGGACAACCCTGAGATAGATGGTGTTGTCCTAGCTGTGCCCGCTGCCATGCACTCTTCCTTTGCTACAGAGGCGCTTTTATCAGAAAAGGATGTATATGTAGAAAAACCTCTGGCACTTGATCTAGATGATGCTGATGAGCTCTTAGATATTGCAACGGCTCATTCCAGGATACTAATGGTAGGACACCTTTTGCAGTATCATCCGGCCTTTATAAGGCTTAAGGATATGGTCAAGAATGGAGCCCTTGGCAGGATAAACTATATATATTCAAACAGGCTCAGTTTTGGTAAGATCAGGCGCGAGGAAGATATCCTCTGGAGTTTTGCCCCCCATGATATATCCATGATCTTATCTTTGGCCTCTGAGTTTCCAGAGACAGTCTCTGCTATTGGTGGCAATTATCTACACAAAAGAATAGCAGATGTAACAACCACTCACATAGAATTTTCCAGCGGGCTGAAGGCACATGTATTTGTGTCCTGGCTGCATCCGTATAAGGAGCAAAAGCTTATTGTAGTAGGCGATAAACAGATGGCTGTATTTAATGACACCTCCCCGTGGGGGGAAAAGCTCCTTTTATACCCCCACAATATAAACTGGAAGCAAGGGCAGCCTGTCCCAGACAAAAAGGAAGCACTGAAGGAAGATGTCCCACAGATAGAGCCTCTAAGGGCAGAATGCGAGCACTTTATAGAGTGTATAAAAACCAGAGGTACCCCAATTACAGATGCAAAAGAAGGCATAGATGTATTAAAGGTGCTCAAGGCCAGTCAGGAGTCATTGAATAATAATGGCAAAAAGATCTATCTAAAACCTGATATTTATGCTGCAAAGCCATTTTTTGTACATGAGTCCAGCTATATAGATAAGGATGTAATTATAGGCAAAGGTACAAAGATCTGGCATTTCTCTCATATCTTGAGGAATTCCAGGATAGGTCAAGGGTGCACCATCGGGCAGAACGTGGTTATTGGTCCTGATGTAGCAATAGGTAATGGGTGCAAGATTCAGAATAATGTCTCTATCTACAAAGGCGTTACCTTGAAAGATAATATATTTTGCGGGCCCTCTATGGTGTTTACCAATGTATTTAATCCCAGGGCTCATATATCAAGAATGGAGGAAACAAGGCCTACCCTTGTAAAGAAAGGTGCAACTATTGGTGCAAACGCTACTATCATTTGTGGCTATACCATAGGTGAATATGCATTTATTGGGGCAGGCTCTACTCTCACAAGGGGTGCTCCTGACCATGCCTTGATGATTGGCTCTCCTGCCAGACAGATTGGCTGGATGTGCGAATGCGGAAATAGACTGGATGAGGATTTAAGATGTTCTCATTGTGGTAAGGAATATGAGATAAAAGGTGAAGGGTTAAAGGTTAAGACAGTCGATAGTCAAGAGTTGAAAAAACAATAACTTTTAAAATACCAAATTTAGAAGGTAAACTATGGAAGAAGATAGAAAACCTGAATACTATGAGGACGAAATAGATCTGATGGAGATTTTATCTGTGCTGTGGAGGAGGAAGTGGCTGATTGTGAGTATTGTGGCTATTGCAATGGTTTCTGCTGTAGGATGGAGCCTGTTCAATGCACATGATTGCACAGAGGCGCTTATCCAGCTCAACTTTTCAGGCATTGAAAAGCACAAATACCCAGATGGGGGCCAGTTTGATATGCATGATATTATCAGCCCTGAGATCTTGGTAAAAGCAGCTAATGTTATAGAGGATAAAACTCACAGGGAGATGTTTACGAATAAATCAAGAGGCTTTGTCTTTATAGATCCCTTTATCCCTATAGAGGTCAGAGAAAAGACACAGGAGGCTGAAAAGGAAAAGAAGACTTACATCTATTTGCCCAACCAGTTTTACCTGAGATTTATTCAACCAGTATCAGGAGGTGTCTTTAGTCCTGAAGAAAGGAAGCAGGTTTTACTTTATGTTATAAAGACATATAAGAATAGATTTGTTGAACAATATGTAAAGCAGAAATTACTGGCCGTGGACTCTTTGAAAAACCCCTTAAGTACCCGTGACTATACAGACACTGTCAGCACATTAAACTCCAATATACAAGAATACTCTGGATTTCTGGAGGACAGGATCAAAGAAGCTGGTTATTATAGATCTGTAAAGACTGGTAAATCATTTGTAGATATAAAGGAATCACTGAAGACACTTAAAAGTATTGATCTAAAGGAAGTAAACTCAATAATCACAATATCTCATTTAACCAGGTTCAGGGATAATCTAATTCAGAAATATCAATATAGGATAAAGGAGATTGAAAAACAGAGAAAGAAAAAAGAAGGAGAGGCTCGTATAGCACAAAAATTACTGCAAGATGTCTGGCAAAGAGGCGAAAAGGGTGTCTCTTTAAATATGCAAGCACAAAAGGGGACTTCCCCCTTTGTAATGATGGATTCATCTATCCTAGAAAAACTCTCTGAAAAGGAGTATATCTCCTTCCTTTTAAAGAGGATTCTTGAGGCAGATGTGACTGCAAAGAATCTGGAGGTGGATAAATTTGATCTGGAAGAAAGGTTGGCCGCAATAAAAGATACCAATACTCAGGATGAAAATTCAGATGCCAACGCGAAGTATATTGAACAAAGGCTAGAGGAGATTAGGTCTAATATAATTAGGCTCGCAAGAGATGCCAATGAGCTAAACACAGAATACTTGCAGAACAAATATTCTGATGTTGTCCAGATACTTAAATACCCTTATTCTTTTATTAGCTATGATAAAAATCCCAGGAAGGTTGCCGGATTAAGCTTTATAGTAAGCCTGATCCTGGCCATATTTATTGCCTTTTTTGTAGAATATATATCTAATGCCCGTGGCAAGATGAAGGGAGAAAGATTAGGGATTAAGGATTAAAGGGGTAAGTCCGCTTCGCCTCTGTCTTTGGCCTTTTGTCTATATCTTTAATTAAAGGAGATGTTATGGAATATTCACTAAGTCCTGATGGAAAAAGGTTTTCTCTTCCCCAAAAGAAAGATTATAAGCGTGAGTTTGAACGGCTTGAGCGTATTGTCTCAAGGGAGAGAAAAAAAGACAGAGAGATTGTAGTTGTTATGGGGCTTGGATTTGTTGGGGCAGTAATGGCCGCGGTTGTTGCAGACTCTGCAGACAAGAAAGGGAAGAGCAAAAAATTTGTCATTGGTATGCAGCGCCCAAGCACACGGAGCTTCTGGAAGATACCGATGCTAAATTCTGGCATATCTCCAGTAAAGGCAGAAGACCCTGAGGTTGATACCTTGATCAAGCGTTGTGTCATAGACAAAAAGACCCTTATAGCCACATATACCTACGATGCCCTTAAACTAGCTGATGTAGTCATTGTTGATGTTCAGTGTGACTTTTTAAAAGAGGATTTGGGGAATGTTGTCTCAGGCAGGGCAGAAATAGAGGCATTAGAAGAGTCTATCAAGATAATTGGTGAAAAAATAACCCCTGAATGCCTGGTGCTTATAGAGACCACAGTACCCCCGGGTACAACAGAGTATATTGCCTACCCTGCCATGAAGAAGGCCTTTGAGGTCAGGGGAATAAAGAAAGAGCCTCTGCTTGCTCACAGCTATGAGAGGGTCATGCCGGGCCGCGACTATGTGAGGTCTATCCGTGATTTCTGGCGAGTGTGCAGTGGGATCAATGATAAAAGCAAAAAAAAGGTTAAAAAATTTCTATCTGAGGTCATCACTGTAGAAGATTACCCTTTAACTGTGCTTGATCGACCCATTGAGAGTGAAACATGCAAGATTGTTGAAAATAGCTATCGAGCGACAATCCTTGCATTCATGGATGAATGGAGCAATTTTTGTGAGAAGAATGGTGTTGATTTGATAAAGGTTATAGATGCAATCAAGGTTCGGCCCACCCATAGCAATATGATCTTTCCAGGCCCGGGTATAGGCGGATATTGCCTGCCTAAAGATGGCGGGCTTGGTATTTGGGCCTATAGGCACTTAATGGGATTTGAAGATGAACTGTTTACAATGACACCTAAGGCCATTAATATCAATGATACCAGGGCCCTTCATGCAGTGGAACTGATACGAGATGCCCTGCGTAATATGGGCAAGGTTGTTGCAGCATCCCTGATTACTATATTAGGGGCGTCCTACAGGGAAGATGTAGGTGATACACGCTACAGCGGCTCTGAATTAATGGTTAGGAAACTTGCTGAAATGAGTGGGGAGATCAGGGTGCATGATCCTTATGTGAAACATTGGTGGGAGTTTGAAAATCAAGATGGCTTCCCTGCGGTAGGGAAGAGCTTGGCTCGGTTTTTCAGAAATCAGGAAGGACTAAAAGAACTAAGAGTAAATCAAGACCTTGAATCAGCCATAAATGGTGCGGATGCTGTTGTCTTTGCAGTAAGGCATCAGGGGTATTTAAACCTTGATCCAGATGACTTGGTAGGCATGATAGGTGGGCCTGCAGCAATTATAGACTGTTTTGGCATCCTTGATGATAGAAGAATTAAGAGATATTTTGAACTCGGATGTGAGGTTAAAGGCCTGGGCCGGGGTCATATCCAGAGGATAAAGGAAGAAGTCCGGACAAGGTCCAGGCGAAAAACCCTCGAGAGTCAGAAAAAGTGAATAGTAAATAGTGAATAGATTTATATGAAAACAGGGGTCAGGGATCAGAGACCAGGGGTCAGTGAATAGTAAAAAGGTTTTGAGTGTTGGGTGATTAAGAATAGTCGAGAGTCGAAAAGATAAGAAATGGTTTTATGGAAAGTGTACGGGCACTACAGTGAT
>JAGGYK010000114.1 GCA_021162585.1 Deltaproteobacteria bacterium | reverse complement strand
GTGTTTAGTTTTAAGTGTTAGGTTGAGGATGTTGGCACCGCCAGGTAGCAGATTATATCCTGGTTCATCTACAAACTGGCACCTTTCTACGCACATCTGGTCTCTTTGGCTTGACACGCAACAATTGCTTTTCTATAGTCCCAGAACTTTCTATTTTAGATTTTGGGCTACACCAGATAAATACGAATAAAAGAGGTAAGGAGTAACTTTGTATGCCAAGACGTGATGATATAAAAAGAGTGATGATTATCGGTTCAGGGCCAATTGTTATAGGCCAGGCATGTGAGTTTGATTATTCCGGGACGCAGGCTTGTAAGGCCCTTAGAGAATTAGGTTATGAGATCATCCTGGTAAATTCTAATCCTGCAACCATCATGACCGATCCTGATATAGCAGACATTACCTATGTTGAACCGCTCAACTTTAACACTATGAAGGAAATAATCGAAAAAGAAAGGCCAGATGCTATACTGCCCAATCTTGGCGGCCAATCCGGACTTAACCTTACCTCAGAGCTGGCTCGTGCAGGTGTGTTCGCCAAATATGGCGTTAAGGTGATCGGTGTTAATGTAGATGCCATCGAACGCGGCGAAGATCGAATTGCGTTTAAGGAAACCATGAATCTGCTCGGAATCGATATGCCCAGGAGTAAACCTGCCTACAGCGTGGAGGAAGCCGAAAGAATCGCTGTTGAGCTTGGCTACCCAGTGGTTATCCGTCCCGCATACACCCTAGGTGGAACCGGGGGTGGACTGGTGTACAATGTGGAGGAACTGCGAGTCGTTACGAGTCGTGGGCTTTCTGCAAGCCTTATCAGCCAGGTGCTGGTAGAAGAATCAGTCCTTGGATGGGAAGAATTAGAGATTGAAGTCGTGCGAGATGTAAAAAATCAGATGATAACTGTCTGTTTTATAGAGAATGTAGATCCTATGGGCGTACATACTGGTGACTCTTTTTGCACCGCCCCTATGCTTACCATAGCCCCTGAGCTTCAGGATCGCCTCCAAAAATATTCCTATGACATTGTAGAGGCTATCCAGGTTATTGGTGGCACTAATATCCAGTTCGCCCATGAGCCCAAGACAGGCAGGGTAGTAGTAATTGAGATCAACCCCCGAACCTCACGATCTTCTGCCCTGGCTTCCAAGGCTACTGGCTTCCCTATTGCTCTCATATCATCAAAGCTGGCAACAGGCATGACCTTAGATGAACTCCCATACTGGAGAGAGGGTTCCCTCGAGAAGTACACACCATCAGGTGACTACGTAGTAGTAAAATTCGCTCGTTGGGCCTTTGAAAAGTTCAAAGATGCTAAGGATAAGCTTGGCACACAAATGCGTGCTGTTGGCGAGGTCATGTCTATTGGGAAGACTTATAAAGAAGCCCTGCAGAAAGCCATCCGATCATTGGAAAAAGGCAGATATGGGCTTGGCTTTGCCAAGGACTTTCATAACAAGACCCTTGATGAGCTCCTCGAGCTTTTGGCTGAGCCATCTTCCGAACGACAGTTTATCATGTATGAGGCCCTGCGCAAGGGTGCCAGTGTAGATGCACTTTATAAGAAGACCTATATCAAACCCTGGTTTATTGAGCAGATGAAGGAATTAGTGGACCTGGAGGAGAAAATCCTCAAATACAAAGGCAAGGAGCTACCTGACGAACTATTAGGGCAAGCCAAAAAAGATGGGTTTGCAGACAGGTATCTATCAGAGATCCTTGGCATCCCGGAAAAGGATGTCAGGCAGCGGCGTATCTCATCAGGTGTTGTCCAGGGGTGGGAGCCAGTACCTGTCAGTGGGGTTAAAGATGCTGCATATTATTTCTCCACCTATAATGCCCCTGACAGGGTTGAAGTCAGTAAAAGGCGAAAGATCATGGTCTTAGGTGGAGGGCCCAACCGGATAGGACAGGGGATTGAATTTGATTACTGCTGCGTTCATGCAGCCTTTGCGCTTCGAGACGAGGGTTTTGAATCAATCATGGTCAATTGTAATCCCGAGACAGTCTCAACCGATTATGACACCTCTGATAAACTTTATTTTGAACCGCTCACAGTTGAGGATGTGTTGAGCATTTATGAGAAAGAAAAACCCGAAGGAGTGATCGTACAGTTTGGAGGACAAACCCCTCTCAATATTGCCAATGAACTGGCCCAGACAGGTGTAAAGATCATCGGAACATCACCGGAGACCATAGATTTGGCTGAGGACCGCGATCGTTTCCGCCAGATGATGAATAAGTTAGGCATTCCCATGCCTGAATCAGGTATGGCCTCTACCTTAAAGGAAGCACTTGAGATTGCAGGGCGTATTGGCTATCCTCTGATGGTAAGACCCTCTTATGTCCTTGGCGGACGTGGTATGGAGGTGGTTCATGATGAGGAGATGCTTAAACACTATGTTGCCGCGGCTGTGGATGTAACGCCAGAACGGCCTATTTTGATTGACAAGTTTTTAGAAAACGCTATTGAGGTTGAAGCTGATGCCATTGCCGATGGTACCAGCGCATTTGTCCCTGCGGTCATGGAACATATAGAACTAGCTGGAGTTCACTCTGGTGACTCCGCGTGTGTGATCCCACCTATCAGTATCCCTGCTGAGCATATTGACACCATTTACAAATATACCAAAAAAATAGCAGTAGAGCTTAATGTAGTTGGCTTGATGAATATTCAGTATGCCATAGCAGGCGATATTATTTACGTCCTTGAGGCTAATCCTCGTGCCTCTCGAACCGTGCCTTTGGTTTCAAAGGTCTGTAATATCCCTATGGCACGAATTGCTACACAGATTATGCTCGACAAAAAGCTTGCTGACTTTGACATCAAGCCTAAATCCATACTCCACTATGGCGTAAAGGAGGCCGTGTTTCCTTTCAACATGTTCCCAGAGGTTGACCCTCTCTTAGGGCCTGAGATGAGATCCACAGGGGAGGTCTTGGGCCTGGCTGACTCCTTTGGTATGGCCTATCACAAGGCCCAGGATGCTGCTCATCAGCTACTTCCTTCTGGAGGAACTGTCCTTATCACTGTATCAGAAAGGGACAGGCCAGCTGTACTTGAAGTTGCCAGAGAATTTGACAACCTGGGATTCAAGATCAAGGCGACTAAGGGGACCCAAAGTTTTTTGGCTGAACACGGGATCGAATCCGAGCCTATACTCAAGATGCACGAGGGACGGCCCAATATTGTCGATGGTATTAAAAACAAAGAGATTCAACTAGTCATCAATACCCCAAGCGGCAAGCTGAGCAAGTATGACGACTCCTATATTCGTAAGTCTGCTATTAGGTACAAAGTGCCTTACATCACCACTTTGGCAGCAGCCATTGCTGCGGCTAAAGGCATTGCGGCTAGGCGGCAGGAGCATGGCAGCGTCAGGTCATTACAAGACTACCATGCAGATATCAAATAGATATACCAAACTCTGCTAAAAACCAGAGAGGGGCAAGATTATCCCTTTCTGGTATAGGGCTTTGAGTTCGCACAGATCTTTATCTACTTTAAAACTCCTACAAAAACTACTATCAATCAGAAAAAAGGTCTGCCTTCATTTCCACAGTCAATCCATCGCCATTTGTCAATCGTTTGGCCAGCCCCTCTATCTTGGGAAGTTCATAGCCAAAAAAATATCTAAAGGCATACATCTTTCCCTGATAAAAATTAGCATCTGCTTCTGAAAGACCATCCTTGTTTTTCAATGCCTTCTGAACGGATAGGGCCTGAAGCAGCCATTGCCAGGCAATGGCGATGATTCCAAAAAATTCCAGATAAAGGGTTGCATCAGCCAGGAAAAGATCTGGCCCCTCTTTGGTTGCAACATCTATTAAATGAGAGGTAACCTCTTGAAGCCTTTTTAGTGCATCTTTAAGTTCCAGGCCATATGGTTTAAGCTCGGGATCATTTTCTGCTCTCCTTATGACCTCTTGAACATTTTCTAAGTATAATTGGAAGGCCTTGCCATTTTTCCTAATTATGCCTCGCCCAAGAAGGGTTAGCCCGTGAATACCTGTAGTGCCCTCATGAATGGGATGGATCCTAACATCCCGATAGTATTGCTCTAAAGGAAATTCATCACAGTAACCATATCCCCCTAGACACTGGAGGGCCTGAGATACGGATAAAATACCCATCTCTGAGGGATAGCTCTTTGCCACTGGTGTCAAAAGATCCAGCAAAAGGCTATACTTCTCCTTTTCCTCTCCTTCTAGAACAATCTCTAAATCACTATATTTGCTGCACTGTAAAAGAAGAGAAAGGGACCCCTCTATGATAGCACGCTGGAAAAGTAGCATTCGTTTCACATCAGCATGCTCGATAATAGATATCTGGGGTAGGGTAGGATCCTTGGATGTCAATCTTCTTCCCTGAGGCCGTTCTTTAGCATATTCCAAGGCAGCATAATATGCAGCTGAAGCAATGGCTGTTGCACCAATGCCCACCCCAATACGAGCCTCATTCATCATCTGAAACATGTAAGCCAACCCCTTATTAGGTTGGCCCACCAGGTAACCACGGCAATCATCGTTTTCTCCCAGACTCAGCTGATTAATGGGACATCCCTTATAACCGAGCTTATGGTAAATCCCTGTCACATTGACATCGTTAGGGACCAGCTCGCCATTTTCATTGATTCGCTTGTTTGGCACTACAAACAAGGAAATGCCTTTTAGACCAGGGGGAGAGCCTTTAATCTTTGCGAGTAGTAGTTGGATCACATTTTCTACACCATCATGTTCTGACGCGGAAATAAAAATCTTCTGGCCCTTGATCTTATAATACCCCTGATCAGTAGGTTCAGCAGATGTAGTGATATCTGCGAGAGAGCTTCCAGCCTGGGGCTCGGTTAAGGCCATAGTTCCTTGCCACTCACCTGCAAACATCTTGGGGACATATGTTTCTATCAACTCCTTTTTCCCAAAGGAGTTGATGAGATGAGCCGCTCCAGTGGTAAGACCAGGATAGACACTTGCAGAATAATTGGCTGCACCAAAGATAAAACCAGGAACAAGGCCGATCATATTAGGAAGTTGTTGTCCCCCAATCTCCATAGGGGCCATGGCAGAAATCCATCCCCCCTGGCCACACTCCTTCATAAAGATCCTCACCACAGGATGGACCTTTACCTTACCATCAACAAATTCCGGAGGGGTTTTATCCATTTCCTCAAGATGGGGGTAGAGCATATCTCTGCCTATCTTTAGGGCAGTCTCTAAGATCATATCAAAGACTTCTGGGGTGTGTTCCGCATAATAGGGGTATTGGAGAAGCGATGTTATATCAAAGACCTCATAGAGCAAAAACCTCAAGTTCCTTTCACTTACAAATTTTTCTGCCATGTCTCCCTCCTGCTTTAGAATATGGCCTTGTGTAGCGATTACCAACCAGAATGTCAATAATATTTACTAAACAACCAGATGGTCTAGACAAATGCTCCTGGTTTTATATATTTAAATAAGAGAGAGGAGGAGTGCTGATGATCAAGTTAAGTTATTTTTTGAGAATTGGGATTGCTTTTATTATTGTTTCCTTGCTAATCCTTTTCGGTCTTCAGGGTTTTGCAAAGGCGGAAGGAAGCCCTCCATATAAGGAGCTAGACCAAGCGACCTTGCAGGTGCTTATGAAAAGAGGCCCATTTTTATGTATTGACGAGGCTGTCCCTGGAAGGGTGAAACCATCAACAGTTGGGATGCTCATCGAAGCAAACCCTGAGCAGGTTTGGAATATTATAACTGATTATGAGAGCTATCCTGAGCTCATTCCCTCGGTCAAGGAAGCAAAGGTCTTGGAGAGAAACGCTAACACTGCTATAGTTTATTTTAAAGTAGTGGTTTTAGAGATTGGCCTCATCAAAATCGCTACCAACTACACCCTTAAGATGACCTTTTGTAAACCTGATAGGATTATTATCTCATGGGTAAAAGGAAAGGTTAAGGATGTCAATGGATTTTGGGATCTTATCCCCATAGAAGAGGGGAAGAAGACCGCTGCTTTCTATACTATCTCCGGTGATTATAGAAAAGCTGCTATCGGTGCAGACTTTTTGTTTAGTCGACAACCTGAATTGGAGACGCTTGTCAGCCTCTCCTCCAGTATTGTTTTACTAAAAGCAACAAAGAAAAAGGCCGAGTCTCAATAGATAAACAGATGCGTTGGAGGCCTATGGATAAGTGAAAAAGTTTAGGCCTTGCATTCTCGTATACTTTTTATCCCTTCTCCTAATCCTATTGGTCTCAGGCTCTTCCTCTATGAGAAATACCCTTCTCTTGTTTTGCAGTAATCATATTAATTGCCAGATTCATTTTGATATTTAAATAGATCTATGCAAGAGTCTCTGCTTAAGGAGATTATAAATGAATATCTTGATATTTGACCCTATTGGTGGGGCAAGCGGGGATATGATCTTAGGGAGCCTTATCCATCTTGGATGCCCGCTTGATTACTTAAAGGAGATATTTGATGAGCTCGATCTTGGAAATTACACTATAAAAACCTCTTTTAAAAAAATAAATGGGATAGAATCTTTAGACCTGAAATTCGATGTGACAAAGACAAACAAAGCCAGAAGATATCCTCAGATAAAGGAGATCATCTCTACATCTATAATCCCTATAGGTATAAAGCAGAGGGCCTTAAAAATATTTGAGCTTATAGCCCAGGCAGAGGCCGAAGCCCATGGGGTAAGTGTTGATGACGTACATTTTCACGAGTTAGGGGCCATAGACTCGATCCTTGATATCGTAGGGATATCTGCTGGTCTTGAATGGCTTAATATTGAGAGGGCTTACACCAGGCCTGTTCCTTTAGGTTATGGTATAACAGAATCAATGCACGGGACCATCCCTGTCCCTGCACCAGCAACCCTCAAGTTGCTGGCTGGTATAAAAGTTAAGTTTACCAATATAGCAGCAGAGCTTGCAACCCCAACAGGGGCTGCTGTGATAAAGGCCATTTCAGAGGTAAAAGACCCACCTTCAGATATGATTGTTACAGGCGTAGGATATGGATGTGGTGACAGGCAGTATCCTGGGTGGCCTAATCTATTTAGGTCGATCTTGTGCAAGGCAGCAGATGAGAGCAAGGAACAAGTGTATATGGTAGAGGCAGATGTTGATGACATGTCACCCGAAGAATGGGAGGCCGTGACACAGAGATTTTTTGATGCAGGGGCCTTAGATGTAAGTCTCACTTCAAGGATTATGAAGAAGGGAAGACCAGGGGTTGGAATAAAGGTTATTTCACGATCAGAATGTCTCCAGGATATATTAGCTATTATCTTGACACATACAAGCTCCATTGGGGTTAGGTATTATCCTGTTGAGAGGAGAATCCTTCCAAGAAAAGAATATACAATTCATACCAAACATGGCGATGTAAAGATAAAAGAGGTGATATCCCCTGATGGGAAAAAGAGGTATAAGCCTGAATACAGGGATATACATAAGATTTCAATCGAGTCAGATTTACCTGTTACAGATGTTAGGGCAGAAGTTGATAAGCTAATGAGAGCCAGGATTAAGGATTAAAAGGGTAAGTCCGCTCCACCAGAGGCGGATAGAATGTCCACTAAAGACGGAAAGGATTAAGAAATACTAAAGTATATTTGTGGTTATCTCTAATTGTTGGAATATAGTTATTCATTGGATTTAATAATCCATAAATAACTATGAATACACAATCTATATACCATTAGTAACTATAAATATACAATTACACAAAATATACAATTACACATCTAGACTATTAAGATAGAACTATAAGTAAAATTTATTGGGGGATAAAATGCTTAAAGGACTTCTTGAATCATACAAGAGGGGGGAACTTAGCGAGGAAGAGGTAGAAGAAAAGGTATTGAGGCTATTCTATGAAGAAGGCGAAGGGTTTCTATTAGACCTGCATAGAGCAAAACGTATTGGATTTCCTGAAGTAATATTTGCCCCAGGGAAGAGACCAGAACATCTAATAAAGATAGCTGAGAAAATTTTAGCGAAAAAAGAGATTGTATTTATCTCTAACATTAATTCTGAAAAGGAAAATATATTAAGGGAGACATTTTCAGGTTTAAAGATAGAAAAGGCTGGAAGGCTCATAGTAATAAAGAAAAGAGATCATATACACGAAAGTCTTGGCACTGTTGGGATTATTACTGCTGGGACATCAGATACACCATATGCTGGGGAGTGCTCACTGATCTTGAAAAAATTTGGTGTTAGGGTTATCAAATCTTACGATTCTGGAGTCTCCGGAATACACAGACCTCTTTTGAGCCTGAAACAGGTGAAGAATTCTGATGTTCTAATAGTATTTGCGGGCATGGAAGGTGTACTGCCAACATTGATAGCATCGCTGACAGAATTGCCAGTGATAGCTGTGCCCACGCCAATAGGGTATGGATTTGGTGGAGAGGGTAAGGGCGCGCTTACTACCATGCTGCAGACGTGTGTCCCCGGGGTCTTGGTTGTTAACATAGGTAATACAGTCGGGGCCGCAGCTGGAGCTATTAGAATACTTCGGGCAATAAGGAGAAACAAGGTTGGAGAGGCTAAATAGGGTAAAAAAGGCTATCAAGGATAAAGGAAATTTATTAGTGATGTTTTCCGGAGGAGTTGACAGTACACTTCTTGCGAGATTGGCTTATGATAGCTTGGGTGAATATGCTGCCACTGTAACAATAGACTCTCCAATAGTGCCGCTATCTGATACCAAAGATGCCAGGAGATTGGCTGAACTGATAGGGATTAGACATGAAATTATAAGTATCGATGAGCTAAAGGATAGTAAGTTTACAAATAATCCACCAAATAGGTGCTACATCTGCAGGAAGATCAGGGATAAAACAATCAGGAGTTGGGCAGACAAAAATGGATTTGAGGTAGTGGCAGATGGTATGAACTATTCTGATTTTGATGATTACAGGCCAGGACTGAAGGCCTCAGATGAAGATGATATCTGGCATCCTTTTATAGAATTTAAGGTCACAAAACATGATATAAGGAGATATTCTTTAGCCCTGGGTCTACCAACATGGGATGGGCCAGCTACAGTCTGCCTGTGCTCCAGGTTTCCTTACGGCTTTGAGTTAGATAAAGAGCGGATTAAAAGGGTGGGAAGAGCAGAAGCATTTTTAAAGGCCCTGGGTTTTAGCCAAGTCAGGGTCAGATATTTCCCATACGATACTGCCTTGGTGGAAGTTGAAACCCTTGAAAATGCCCTTGAACAAAAAGATGAAATTGTCTCTAAGCTAAAAAACATCGGATTTTTATTTGTTACTCTGGACCTAGAGGGCTTTAAAAGCGGACGGATAAACAGAGTGATCCAAACCAAGCACTAGTAACCCTTTAATAACAGTTTTACCTAACCCGGACAAGCCGGAAGAGCTAAAAGCTCGAAGCTGAGTAACTACTCAGGTTGTCAGGTTCAGGGTTCACAGTTCACGGTTGGGCGCATCCAGGACGACATAGCGCTTACTCTGGACTTCCGTGTAAGACCTATCTGGCGTATCGCAAGAACCGGATGAACTCCGCATTCATCTCGGAATCAAACCTCTCTTTCATCAGCGTAACCCTAAACCCCGGAACTTTGAACCTGACTAGTTACAAAACTAAAAACAGAGCCTCGCTATAAGTTTTAAGAAGTTTGATTTCCTAAAAACGTCGCAAGCCCTTTAGACAAAAGGTTTTGCGGACATGACAATAAATTCCTTTGCTATTTCTGCAAGAACTTTACAACTAAGCGCCTAAAAAAGGCCACGAGGATAAATGATCTCAAGTCCACGCAAAGGTCTACCCGGCTGTATCTGGGAATAATTTCTACTATTTAGGATTCATGGGTTTCTGTTCAACCTCGATTGTAACCCTTACCGGCGGGATTTGGCCATTTTTGAAACGGATATCAGGGGGGAAGATGACCTTGGGTTCAAGGGTTACTGACTTTGTTATCTTGGAAAGGTCAATGGGCTCAGTGCGTATGATGATCTTACTTTTATGCAATTTTCTGGGGGCGAGAACTGTAATTGAATCAGGAGCGGCCACTTTTTCCTTAAGGATCAGACCAGCCGGCAGTGATCCAGTAGTCTCAACTCGAATAGGAACCTTTACTGAAAGGAGCTTATAAGCAGTAATACGAATCTTTTTTGGCTTAATTCTCACCAGAGAAAGATTGGAAGGGGCATTTATCATATCCCTGACAAGGACAATCTCCTGCCTTCCTTAAGGTTTGAAATATCCACGGATATCTTGAGCGTTGCCGGATCAAATAGCTGAAACGCCTGTAATGATCCCATCAGGGTAACTGTGGCTTCATTGATCCTGGACTCCTCAATCTCCCACTCGGATGATATATTTCGGTACTCTATGGGTAGCAGAAAGTCCCTTTGAACTGATTCTTTCTGATACCCGAAGGTGGCCCATAGGACTAAGGCAAGAAGGATTGCCACTGCCTTCTCAACGGTATTTTTTTTCACCCAATAGGAAACAGGTTGCATCCCTTTACTAGGAGATTTCTTTTCATAGAATTTCTCAAGGATCATGGATAGTTTAGTTGGATTGTCAATCACCTTGAGTTGCTCCTCGCAGATGGTGGTAATTGTTCCCCTTTCTTCGGAGACTACAATACATAAGGCATCGCATCTCTCAGAAAGGCCCAAAGCTGCTGTATGACGGAGCCCGAGCCTGGCAAACTTGTTTGCATCGAGGGAGAGCGGCAAATGGCAGCCGAATTTCACAACACGGCTCTTATCGATTATCACAGCCCCGTCATGGCCGATGGAGTGAACATCGAATATACTGGCCAAAAGCGGCTGGCTCAAGATGCCATCTAATTCATAGCCTCCCTTCAGGTGTCTTCCTAAAGGATCTCTTCCCTGTAGTACAATGAGTGCCCCGATTTTCTTTGCAGCAAGATCTGCAATACTCTCAACAAGTATCTCTACATCCTTGTGCTGAGGGGGGCGACCAACCTTACCACGAATTTTTCGTATTGATCCCCAGGTAGCCAGACGTTCGAAGAACCTCCTGATTTCTTCCTGGAAGATCACCACAAGGGCAATCAAGAGTATGGCAAAAAACCCCTGAAACACCATTGAAGTGAGGTAAAGGTGAAACAAACGTGCCACTGTATAGATTGTCCCAAGCAGGATAATCCCCCAAAAACAAGACGTGATGCGGAGCGTTTGAACCATATAAGTAGGACATAGATGAGGGCGGAAATAATGATTATATCAAAGAAATCCTGGATGCGAAAGCTATGGTAAATTGTTAGTAGGGTGTCAAGCATTCTTATCTTTTCATTCCCCTTTCCTTATTTATACCATATCTCGAAGAGGCAGTCCTTGAAATATTTTGTCTGCTCTTCCACAAGTGGCTCTGTCACTTCCGAGCTCATATCCCGGGTCGAAATGTTGTTGCGGATTCATAGAAAGTTATAATCCAAATTTCAAGGGGAAAATACACCTATGTGTAACCATTCAGTTACAAAGGCAGACAGGCACAAAGTAAAAACCTGAATAGTACGATATTTAAGAAAACTCCTCAGTATTAGCTCTGCACCTATGGACGGCTTATAGAGTCTTACTAATTTTTTGTTCCTATGTGCCTGTCTGCATCTCCGATTGGCATTGCTCTCTTAGCCTTGCCCTCTGCATCGTTAGCCGACAATCCCGTGCCCTGAGGCATGGGCAGGCATTCAGCTTAAAGAGGAATATAAAATGATTTTAATCACTTACGAGAGGAGGGATGGGTGACTCTTGAGCGGATCTTCCATCGCGATTTGCTAATACATCCTTAGGCGTTGCTTAAAGG
>JAGGYK010000148.1 GCA_021162585.1 Deltaproteobacteria bacterium | reverse complement strand
TATCCTCAACGACAATTTCCTGCGATGCACTATTACCTGCTTTATCCTTCGGTGTGATTGCAAATACATATCTTCCATCTGATGGATTGTTGATGGACAGAGATATTTCGTTTCTTACAGTGTTATCTCTGATATAATCTGTAAATGGCACACCATCCTTTGTTACCGTGATTTCAGTCCCCTCCTCATCAAAGTCAAAATTGTCTTCAAAGACAAATTTCACACCTTCTAAGCTTGAGACTACCGAACCATTTACTGGCTCAGAACTTATAAGGGATGGTGGTGTGGTATCAAGCACTATTGAAGCTGCCACGGGTCCTGAATTGACATTGCCATCTGCATCTTTCACCCATATATAGACGATTTTGATTCCTTCATCTGGACTATCAAATGTATAGGTTGTTGGTCTTGTGGTAGTCCATCTTATATCTGATGGGTCTGGAGGTGTGTCCTGTGTCTCGCTCAGTAGCCATGCAACTGCTGTATCATCATTGCTTATTTCCACATTTACGGTGCTTGACTGAGTGTATCTTGTGCTTCCCGTAGTCTGGTCCTTTAGTTTAAGTGTTGGGTCGGGCATTGGAGAGACTCCAGGATTGTTTAACACCATAACTCCATCGTTTGTCGTTGCGAGGACGAGTTTGTTGTTGCATATAGCAACGCTATATATTTGATCAGGTGCATGTGTGAAAGAACCGACAATCTGTGGATTTGTTTTATCAGTTACATCAACCTTATACATTTCTTTATATTGAGAGGCAAGATAAACATAGTTGCCTTCTGGAAGAATTCTGGAAGAGCTTGTAATTTCATCGTTACTTCCAATAATCTGGGGAGATTCGGGGTTGCTCATGTCAAGGACATAAAATCCTTTAGAAGTGACCATATATCCGTAATTCGACTCAAATGCCATTTTCTTTATATCACCAACTCCAAAGTTGTATTCCTTGATAAAAGATAGTTTCTTATCTGCTCCTATCTTGTAGATGAGCAATTTATCTAAGCCAATAGAGGCGGTCGTGTAGAAATAATCTCCGTATGTCCACGCTCCATGCAAGTAAGTATATCCATGCTCGCCCGTACTATTTGAATTTCCGGTAAGTAGTGCTTCAATAAGGGTTATGTTATCCATATCGCTCAAGTCAAAGGATCTGATATAATGTTCAATTCCACGTTCTGGGTCTCTTGTTGAGATAAGAGAGTCTATGAATAGAATTTCATGCTCGGCGTTATAGGCGATATCTCCAGAATTCATGTCCTGGTTTTGAAAAACTCGTTCTGGAGCGTATGGACTGGTTACATCATAAATGTATAGGGGACCCCAGCCCGTTGGCCAGGCAAAGTATATCCTTCCATCCTTCTCAAAAGTCACAGGAACTTCACGACATCTTCCTCCCACGTCTTCAGAATAAATGGGCTCAAATGGATCAGCGGTTACATCAAAAATCCTGAACCAGTAATCACCGACTGCGTATGCAAACTGATTCCCAGAAGAGCCGACCTGGAATGTACGACCCGCTCCGGCACCAATCTTGTTAACAGCACCTGTTTCCGTGCGTGTATCGTAAACTACAAAAGTATAATAGGCCCCGTTGGAGAAGTATGCAAAATCACCAGTAGCGGCTATGTCTCTCATATAAAGCGTCTGTCCCGGGAAATACTTTGCGAAAAGAACGGGAGGGTTTGTTTCGTTCATTGTAGAAATATCGAACACACCTGCGCCACAGCTTGATTTTCCAACATACGCCTTGGGGTATACTATATTTATATAATTCCATCCGATACCGGAATCCCAACCCTCTTCGCATTTATGTAGGATAACCGGGTTACTGAGGTTAGAGACATCAACCACTATTAAAGCCACATTTTCCCAATCTGGGGATGATGAACCAAGGTTTGTTATGAAGAGATAATCTGACCACAAATCCATATCAGTTAAAGCGGCACCTGAGCAATTAGTTTCTGCTATTTTGTTTGGATTTGCTGGGTTAGATACATCAACATAATAGATAAAATCGTTATATTTATCCAAGACGTAAGCGGTTTGATCCTTCACAATTACTTTTTCAACTCTCTCCTCTGGCTCCCAAACACCAACTTTTACAGGGTTCAATTTATTACTCACATCTAAAATAACTAATCCATAAGGGCCACAGGCAATGTAAGCATACTCGCCTTCCACATATACGTTTCCGTATTCCCACCAGGTATAATTGTCATAATGATCTATAACTACCGGGTTTTCTCTGTTGGCAATATCAAAAATCCATAAACCCGTATTGGAATTGAGATAAAGGTAGTCGCCATCAATAAATAATCTCGTACCAAATGAATCAACATCAACGGGCACATCTTTTATTGCCACAGGATTGTATCTATCTGTGATGTCATAAACACGGAGCATCGCACCGTAAACCAAATACAGATAATTCCCTTCTTCATCAATGCCTATCCCCTCCGTCCACCCGTATCGCCACCACTTATCAAGTGTGATATTCTGTTCCTGAGCAAATACCACTCCCTGGACTGAAATCAGGAGCAGTAAGAGGAGTCCGATTGTGAGGACCGGCTTCATGAAGGGGATTGACATGCTTTTTTCACTTATATCTTTGGGTCGGTTCATGGTTATGATAATTCTTCTTTAGAGGGATATATAAAGGTAACCATCTACTGAATAAATACTTATGATATACAAAAATAAATTAATCAATGATGGATAAAATCTGAACAGATGTTTGATAAAATAAGATGAAATAAGATGAAAGGATTGTTGCGCGCCTTTGGGTGATTATTCGGGTGAAGAATTAGTTTATTTAACAGGTACTGATTTATAATAGGGGCAGAGGTCATGAGCCTGAAGCAGGATATATACGCTAAAATTCATACAAATACAAAAAGCAGAGGTGTATTCCTTTTCCTGCTATGCTCACTGTTGATTCTGGCATTTGTTCTTCCCACCTGGGTAATTCCCATACCTTATGGAACCGATGTTTATGGTCATCTGTTTTTCACTCGTCAAATGACAGGCGTGTATTCTCTCTCGGATTTTTATACGCATTGCCTGGAAGAGGGATATCTACGATACGACTATCCCTTTGGACTCTGGCTTTTTGGCTCTATTGTAGCGAAGATAACGGGAATGGATATGCTTGAACTCTCACGAATACTGCCTTTTGCAGTTATGCTCATTCTGATAACGCTGTATTTCTCCTATGTAAGGGTATTTGGCATATCTTCAGAAGAAGAAGCGATGCTTTCGGTGATTTTTTTACTATCCACACCGCTTCTGTGCACGGGTATCTTAGGGTATTCCACATCAGTATTCGTAAAGTCTTTCCTCATCTTTATTCTTTATCTTATGCTAATGGAAAAAATATCTTTCTGGAAGCGATTTCTTTTGGGCAATATCTTCATTTTCACCCTTTGCTTCACGCATACAGGCACCTATATGTTCT
Organism: Deltaproteobacteria bacterium; assembly: GCA_021162585.1. GTDB lineage: Bacteria > Desulfobacterota > Desulfomonilia > UBA1062 > UBA1062 > JAGGYK01. The sequence continues at coordinate 1,412 of JAGGYK010000148.1, read as the reverse complement.
TGCTCTCATTGGTCTTCGTTTTTCTTTTCATATATGCCGTCTTATATGGCAACATTCACCGGGAGACATACATGGCAACAGCCAGTATGATCTTCCTTTATATCATAACGATGCATCTATTTCCTTACGTGCATCCTCAATACATAAGCAAGGGAAGAATTTTAGTTTCTGTTGGCGATTTTATCTCTTCAAGTTTACACGTGCCCTTTTCGGGCGAACTTGCTCAGATGTTTTACGAGCAGATTTTCATTGTGCTGAACCCCTTGTATGTGGTACTCATGTCTCTCTCAATATATGCAATTTGCAAACTGCTGATGTTTTTACGCTCGAAAATAAAGGCTCAAATATCGGTACGAAAAATAAAACCAAAGTTTCCAGAAAAGTTCTTTTCGGTTCCCATCATCGGAGGCATAAGGCATGTTTCTCATTCTGTTTTATACACACCGTTCTGGTTAGGTCCTGTTCACGTAGCTCTTGCTGCTGTTGGCGCATTCAAGACTAACAGGAACGGTTTATGCTTGCTTTTTTCCGTAATGACTGTGACTCTTCTTCCGGGATACCTTACAGGGGGAGAAGGGACAGGCGCATTAAGAGAAATCGGGTATTTCTTTACCATTATTCCAGTACTTGCATCTTTAGGCTTTTATCATGCAAAAGCAAAGGTAGAAGTTCGAATGAGGGGCAAATTGCAAAAGCTCTTTGTCGCTATGCTTTTGTTGGGTGTTTTCTTTTCTATCGTAGTCTTGCCCGTGGTAGGCAACCTCTATTACCACCCATTAACAAGTGGACCGAAGTATGAAAGAACGGGTTTAAGCTGGCTTGGTGGTATTGGTGAACCAAACGAGGGCTGTGCTGGCGAGGGATACAGGCATATGATCAGTGTTTATGGGAACAAGGTCCCTCCGGGTGTTACTACAATCGGTGCAGGCTCTGAGATGAGTCGCTTTATTTCGGACCAATATAGTATAGGTTTTAAGATGAACAGTGAAAAACACGCAGACGATCTATATGCAACCTTCGGCGTTAAATATTTAATTGTATCGAAGAGAACGTTACGCAACTTCGGTGAAAAGCCCGAGCACTTGATGATAGATTACAACAGGCAGCTTGATAAGATATACTCATCTGCCGGGTACTTCTCTATCTATAAATACATCACCTATCCTGTGCATAGAGCTAATATAGCGCCACAACTGAACTTCGCAGATGATGCGCTGATAAAGGATGCCGGTGATAGCTATCTGGTTGAGACTGATTATTATAAGATGAGGATAGGTAAGACAAATCCCGCAATCCAGTATATAGGCAATAAAACAGTTAATTTCCTTGGTGATGAAGGTATTTATTATGATTTCCTCAGGATTTGCTGGGGTGCAGGTTCTCACAAGGAGCAGGTTAATGGGTGGGCATTG
>JAGGYK010000067.1 GCA_021162585.1 Deltaproteobacteria bacterium | reverse complement strand
TCTTCAGGGTTAGAGCTCCCCTCTTTGGCGTAGAAGTTAAAGCTTGAAGGAGTATAAGCTATAGTAGGAAAGGCTTCTGAAGCTATAGTCAGACTCACATTTACGCGCTGAGGGGTATTTGTTGCCTCAGGGTCAGAGATGGCAATGGTAGCATTGTAGTCTCCAGGGCTTAAGCCTGTGATATCAACAGATAGGGTTACATCTTTCTTGTCTTCTTCGCCTGTTGATATCCCGCTTACTGGCTCTAAAGTAAGCCAGGTAGCATCATTATCCACAGACCAATTCAAGGTTCCTTGTCCAGAGTTCCAGACCTGTAGTATCTGGTCCCCAGGGTTAGAACCACCTTCTGTAGCTTCAAATTTAAACTCTGAAGGGTTATAACCTATCTCGGGATTAAGCACGCAGCTGGTGCCAAGTATAAACAATCCTATTATTAAGGCCCATGTTAAGAATAATGTCTTTTTCATCTTTTAGTCCTCCTTTCTTAGAACCTTATGCGAAGCCCTGTATAGTAAAATGCCCCTTCCCAGGAATCGATTGCACCTTGAATATGCCCTGTTTCATATAATTCTGGATTCAGGGGTGGCTCTTCATCAAGGAGATTGCGGCCACCCAGGAAAATAGTGACTTTGTCGGCGATCTTATAGTTAATCTGGGCATTTATAATATCAAAGTACTCGATTTTCTCATTGAGATCACTGATGTATTTTCCGCGGTAGTTATAGCGCAGATTTCCCCAGAATCGATCCCTATATTTATAACGCAGGGTAGCAACCAGCCCAGACCTCGGGCGATTTTTCAAGTCATGGCCATCAGGATCTTTAGCATCCAGATAATCCCCCCCGATATCGATCCCGAATCCATAGGGAATATCTGTGGAAAGGCTCACTTCAATCCCCTTAAATTTAGAGGTGCCTTCTATGTTTTTGTATGTAGTCACAGCATTTTCAGTGGCTGTTTTTTTCTTGGTAACGACTGTTTCTATCATGTCTTCAATCCGGTTATAAAAAAGGTCAACTGATATTCTAGCCTTGTATTCCTCACTTATCTTCCAGACAAGGCCGCATGTGGTATTCATGCCCTTGGATGGAACTAAATTTGGATTACCGTAGATGTCATTCCAGCCCATGGCGCCTATAAACCGATCATGTAACTGGAATAGGGTAGGCACCTGATAAGACTCAGAGACAGAGGCCCGTACTGATAATGGGTGTATTATCTCATAGCGTGCTGCAAGCTTTGGCGCAAAGTTATCTCCAAAATCAGAATAGTCTTCAAATCGACCTGAAAGCTGAAATTTAAGTTTATTGATAGGTTTTAGACCTATTTCACCAAAGACAGCCTTCACCCTGCGGCTTTCCACAAAATTTCGCTGGGGAGAATCAACATCTTCTTTATTCCAGGATGCGCCGGTAAAAAACGACAGGTAGTGTGTAACATCCCAGCTCACGTTCCCGTGAGATTCAGTAACATCCCAACCTATATCACCATTGTAGGTCGGATCCTCACTATGCCTGCGTTCTGTATCCTGGTTGGTATGATCAGCCCCCAACTCAAATCTCAGGCATTCGAATTCACCCTTCCATAGGAGACCGCTGTGCAGAGTCTTCTTGTCAGTAATTCTATGCGCTATCTCATCTTTTTGAAAGTCTGAGTTGGTTTGGGCATACCGGAAATCAAGGTCTAATATCTGGTGATCAGTAAGATCCAGGGAGATACTTCCATTTCCTCCCTTTTGTTCAAAGTCTGGTGAATCCCATCTTTTACTCAGTGTCCTGTCAAAATGATCGCGTTCTTTACGAAAAGCCCCTATATTACAATAGAGCCTTTCCCCTAGAGGAAATCCGCCTGAGGCATCTACATGGCGCTCATCCCCATCACCTTCGGAAGAGGCTCCATATTGTGAATTAACCGAGAATTTTTTTACATACCTCTTTGTAACAATATTGATGACACCAGCTACAGCATCTGATCCATACTGGGCAGATGCTCCGTCTCTCAGGATTTCTATTCGCTCGATCATATCGATGTTGATGGTGGAGATGTCTGGAAAAGAATAACCTTGGTTTGTGGGGTAAGAGCCGGATAGTCTCTTACCATCAACCAGTATCAAGGTATGATTTATGTCCATACCGCGCATACGCAAGGTTTGAAATCCTGGTGATATATTAAGGTCCGGGGAGGTCACCAAATCTACCCCCTGGGTAACTTCCAGGACTTGGCCCAGGGTAATCGCCCCAATATCCTCAATCTCTTCTTTGGTTATTATCTGTACAGGAACAGGCAGTTTATCAGGGTCGTCTGTGGCCTCTCTTGAGCCTGTCACCACCATTTTAGGCAGTTCTACAGCCTCTAATTGTTCTGTGTCAGATACCTCTTTTTCCTGGGCCCATGTTGGGCTCGAGCTTATAAGAATCGTAGCAATAATTAAAACAAAGAATCTTTTATATCTTCCTGACATAAAACACTCACCTTATATCCTTTTCTTCACTTAAATGCAGACCCTGTAAAAGTTAGAGCAGTCTAACTTTATAAATCTATGTCGAGTAGACATCTATTTCCTCCTAAAATGTTTATACCTTATTTGTGAGGAAATGACACCCCTCACAGAACCGGACTTGTGGTTTTCCCACATCCGGCTCTTCGCTAATATTCACTTTAGTATCCATACAGCGTATACAGATTGTGATAGATTCTGGGTTTTGGAAGAGGATGCCTTAAAAGATATACCTTAAACTGTTCCCAGTTATAGCTTTTCTTCTGACTCCTCCTGTTTAACCATTTGAATACCAAACGTATAGTCAGGTGA
>JAGGYK010000087.1 GCA_021162585.1 Deltaproteobacteria bacterium | reverse complement strand
TTTTTCCATAAATTAATCTGATTCACATGCACTCCAAACTCCTGCGCAAGCTCATTTGCCGTCCTTTGCCCTTTGACTGCTTCAAGAGCAATCTTCGCCTTGAATTCCTTCGTAAATCTCTTCCTCTTCATTGAACCCCTCCTGCTTCTCTTTATCTATCAAAACTCCTATACTCCTCACTTTACCACGTTGTCCTATTTTTGGGGTCCACTATAGTGATTGAAAAGATATCCATTGTCTGATAGACAACCGTCACAATTAATATCTTCCGGCTTAATGTCTGCATTATATTGCTTTGACCAGAGTTGCGCCACTTCCGCTCTCTTTTGGTCATCGTCATCCCTTGTTGCCAGGAATGCGTCACACTCGTGACAGGGTAAACCGCAGAAAGCTATCATTTCGTTCATCTATACATCCTTATTATAGTTTTTTATTGTTTAATGCTTGACGCAGTCGTAAAAAGTCTTTTCAACTTGTCATTTCGAGTGACCTGCCTGCCGGCAGGCAGGAATGACCGATCCACCGAGTTTGACTTTTTACGAAACCATCAATCTTAGTTCAATCTCCGCTGAAAGCACTCGGCTGAAATGAACTGTTGGGTTGTTTCTTGAGTAGAGAATGAAGACCTGACCTTCTGATTTTCTGCACTGACTCCAAGCATTACTCCCAACCCTTGCCTGAGCTAAATCCTGTTTCTCAAAATCAATGGGGAGAAAAGTCAAGTTGCTGGGCAGGTCTATCCCCAGTTTGTTAAGGCGATCTCGTTTCCACTGCTATGTCGAGGGGTGATCAACTTCGTAGATTTGCAAAAAATCCGATAGGTCTCTTCGGCGGTATGCGAAGGAATCAAGGCCGGCACCCAAAATTACGTATTGTGTGACATTGCAGGCGATTGCCTCTTCGAGCTGATCTTCAGTGTATCGATTGCGCATTACAACAAAGGAGCGAAAGAAGTTTAGCTCAGGTGTTTGAAAACAAACGCGATTCTCTTGAATGATTCCCTCGTAATGATTTCCAATGAACGGAAGAGCAAGCCGATCTTCGAGTATCTTTGGGTTATCATCTAATATGAGGTGAATGGCGCGCATCAACGCTGCACCTATCGCTGTTTTACTCGGTCTTTTATCTTCCAATAGACCCTTCCTTTTCTGTCGTCGCGAACGTGGTTAGGCTTTTCCAAATTTAGGCATAAGGGCCAGTGAATCATGATTTAGCTGCATTTTGTTTCATGGCTTGGAGCAGCGCTGTTCGATCAAAATAAACCTCGTTTCGAGTAATTAAACCATCTTTAACCAGGACAAGATCCATGCCTTTCTCACGCACGCTTTTTTCACCTACATGGATCATCGCATTCCAGCGCAAGATGAATCCTTTTTCGATCGAAAAAGTGTCATCAACTTCCCAGACCCAGTCTGGAAAATTGGCAAGAAGTTTTCTGAAATATGTGAGCAATGCCTGCTTACCTGAAACTCCATTAGGTCTTCTTGGGTCTCGATAGAAAGCATCCTCAGAGTAGAATTCGATAAGCTTTTCGGGTTGGTTACCTGCCCATGCCGGGAGCCATTTGTCGCAAAACTTTCTTGCTTCATTTTTATCCATAAGCCACTCCCCTTCTGATTGTTCTGGGTCCTCTTGAATCCATTTTTTCATTGCTTACCTGCTAACTAGGCTGAAAAGGCCTAAAGTTTTTACAAACTTAACCAAACCACCGTGCAAGTCCACTTTATCTACCTTGAACCCTGCATCCATCCACGCCTTTGCTTGTGGCCTTTTGATGTTATTTTTTTGGTTTTCCCACCATTGGCGATATTTATAAGCGGATCGGGGTAGTGAAGTACGGATAATTAATTCGATTTGCTCAAAACTCAAAGTTATGTTTGTGACATGCTTGGGTGCCTTTCTCATAAAATCTTCTAATAGTTTATATTTACCTGGCATTACATTCTCACTGGTTTTTTGCCTAACGCCGCTGCTAAAAATACTCGGCTGGAGTGAATTGTTAGGCTTGTTTCTTAAGTGAAGAATGAAAATCTGGCCCTGATCTCCCTCCAGGGTCAGATGATCTCTTGCAGGGGCCTCACCTCTATCATCTTCAGGTTATCAAAACTAAGGGGATATTTTTTCTCCTGTATGCCTCGAATGATCTCCGTTACCTTGTCGTTTACAGGAGTTGGCACACCGGCCTCTGCCGACTTACGTGAGAGATAGCCATTGAGGGTCTCCACCTCACATGCGCGTCCCTTTTCCAGGTCCTGGAGCATGCTTGCCTTCAAATCACGGTGCCTGTCGTATACCATGCGTAGTGCGCTCAGTGCATCCTCCTCGCTCTGTCTGATAATGTCCAGGAGAAAGTTGGGGTCTACCCCCTGCATGGGCTCCATCTTTATGCCAAGGGCTTTAGCTGTCTTTAAGGTCTCCACTACGATGGAACAGGCGGCGCGTATGCCTTTCTCGTTATCCAACACGTCCCCATAGGTGCAGGCCAGGGCCGCGGACATGCCGCTCATAGACACGTTGACCAGAAGCTTTGTCCATCGTATTCCAATAAGATTTGTGGTGATCTCAGCCTTTCCGGCCTTATCCAGGACATCTTTGACCGCGTGCAGTCGGGGAGTCTCTGACCCATCCAGCTCGCCTATGTCATAGGTCATTGCCTCTTTCTCGCTAGTAAGCTTGGATATCCCCGGGCCCAGTAGCGTGGCTCCCCAGCCTACCGCGCCACCAATGGTTCTGGCCTTTCCCACCACAGAGGACACCTTCTCCTCAGGCACGCCGTTTTGAAGGGTGATCACAGTGCTCTGCTCGCCTATATAAGGCAGGATTTCAGGGAGGGCCTGGTCGTCGTAAGTGGTTTTCACCAGATAGATGATAAGGTCGTAGATCCCCTCCATTTTATTCGGAGTTATAGCCTTAACCGGCACGGTGAGTTCCATATGGCCGGTAATCCCGGCTCCTTTTTCGTTCAGGGCCTGCACATGCCTTTCATCAACGTCGACAAGGACAATATCCTTACCACCCTTGGACAACAAGGCCCCGATAATGGTGCCCAGAGAACCTGCTCCTACCAAAGCTATTCTTGTGATATTTTTTTGGTCCATAACGTACCTCCTTAACTGTATTCGTTAATTTTTATGCGTTCTCACTGCTCCATGATCCCAAGACCAATACTTATGGTTTTTTGCTTTTATTATCAAGTAAAGTTTTATAAGCGCCTATTGTCAGAAGGGCAAAATAGGTTTAAAAGATTAACAACTTATGACTGAGGGCACAAAAAGACACATAGATTTGATCCTTGATTCCATTCCAGATGGTATCTTTACTGTTGATCTGGGTTGGAAGATTACCTCCTTTAATCGTGCTGCCGAAGAGATAACCGGCATCTTAAAAGAGGATGCAATAGGTAGAACCTGCCGAGAAGTCCTGAGAGCCAGTTGCTGCGAACAGGATTGTCCCTTAAAGGAAGCAAGGCAGACCAAAAGAGCTGTTGTTAACAGGATTGTCTCTATCATAGATGCAAAAGGAGAGGGTAGGTCTATAAATATTTGTGCTGCTCTTTTAAGAGATGAAAGAGAGAAGGTTATAGGCGGAGTAGAGACGTTTCGCGATATTGGTTCTGTTGAAGATATGAGGGATAAAATGGCCAGGGGTTATTCCTGTCAGGACATCTTAAGTGTGAATCATAAGATGAGGCAGATTTTTGATATATTACCAGCAATTGCTGATAGTATAAGTACGGTCCTAATAGAAGGAGAGACAGGCACAGGGAAAGAGCTTTTTGCGAAGGCTATCCATAACCTGAGTCCTCGCAGGGCTAAGTCATTCATAGCTGTTAATTGTGGAGCACTGCCAGATACACTCTTAGAATCAGAATTGTTTGGATACGAGGCAGGTGCATTCACTGATGCCAAAAGGGATAAACCTGGTAGATTCAATCTGGCCGAGGGAGGGACTATCTTTCTTGATGAGATAGGAGATATCTCTCCGGCACTTCAAGTTCGTCTGCTAAGGGTGCTTCAGGAAAGGACATATGAGCCTCTAGGCAGCGTAAAAAGCATCAAGACCGATGTCAGGGTTATTGCAGCTACCAACAAGAGTCTCGAGAAGCTGGTACAAGAAGAAGAGTTTCGTAAGGATCTATACTATCGCCTTAATGTGATCAAGATAGAAATTCCTCCGCTTCGAGAAAGAAAAGAAGATATACCGCTACTTGCAGACCATTTTATCGCCAGGTTTAATCAAATACAAAAAAAGGATATCACAGGTATTACCGATGATGCTCTGGCATATCTGATGAAATACGATTTCCCAGGTAATATAAGAGAGCTTGAGAACATTATAGAGAGGGCTTTTATTCTGTGCGGGGCGGGTCAAATAGAGCGCAGACACCTTCCAGAGCTTTATGGGCAAGATACCCCTTATTTGGCTTATGGAACTAAAAGAAAGCCTAATACCTTGAAAGAGATAGAGGCAGCCTTTTTAATGAGGGTGCTTGAGAAAAATAAGTGGAACCGGGCTAAAACAGCTGAGGACCTGGGTATCCACAAAAGCACTTTATTTAGAAAGATTAAGGCCCTTGGTCTTGATGTGCCCCGCTCAAAAAGAGTCAAGACCTGACCCCAGAGCCAAGTCGCATATTTGCTACTTAGCACCCAGCAAGAGTCGCATTGTCGCAACTATTGAATTTTGCCTATATCTATTTTCTCTTTGTTAATCAATAAGTTAGGCGTTTAGCTTTAGTGGCATGCAAATTGCTGTATTTGTAGATGGAGCTGCAAGATGAGGATTGCGATACCAGTATGTGATAATCAGGTTGCCACGGTTATGGATTTTGCAGACAGGCTTTTGCTTATTGATTGTGAAGCTGGTCAAGAGACTAGGCGCAATATAATTGATTTTGCCCAAAAGCTTGTACCTGCAAAGGTGGCTCGGCTAGCAGATCTTGGTGTAAATCTCTTGATATGTGGGGCAATCTCCAGGCCTTTTTTTGCGATGGTTCTTCATTCTGGTATTGAGATTATCCCGTTTATATCAGGGAATGTGGACGATGTTCTAATCGCTTATTTTAGAGGCTGTTTAGTGGATCCACGCTTTCTAATGCCAGGTTGTCGAGTAGGGCAGTACTGGGGTCGCAGGGGTAGACGACGAGGACATGGCGGTTTTAGATGGTAATAAACCTTGAAAGGAGGTGATAGATATGCCATGGGGTAATGGAACAGGACCAGCAGGATATGGTCCGATGACAGGGCGGGCAGCAGGGTATTGTGCAGGTTATCCTGTACCAGGGTATATGAATTTTGGGTACTACGGTAGTTATTACTATCCGTCTGTACAACCTGGATACAGGTATGGGCTAGGGTATGCCTTTGGTCCGAGACCAAGGTTTGGCAGAGGTAGACGCGGTGGTTTTAGAGGGCGTGGATTTTTTGGATGGTGGTAGAAAAAAGAAAGGTCAGGTTTTAACCTGATCCCAAAGGGAGGCAGATATGCCAAGAGGTGACGGAACAGGGCCATTTAGGTTAAGGTTGAGAGGGGCAAGGGCTTCTCCTATGGGAAGTGTTGGTGCTGGTGGGAAAAAGCTTGCAGGTAGAGGTTTGTTGGGTTTAAGTGTTCCTCTTATTGGAGGCTTGATACATGATTTATCAAACCCAAATGGGTTCCTGAGGCCTTTTATTAGGAGGATTACTGGTTCTCTGGAGACTAGAAATGTAGAGACTAAAAAAATAATAGATGTAGATTATGAGGCTATTGAAGATAAGCAGAAGAACACCTAATTAAACTAAAGAGATCGCTATAAAAAGGAAGGAAAGGAGGCTATAATATGCCAAGAGGTGATGGAACAGGACCTACAGGACAAGGGTCACGCACTGGGCGTGGTTTAGGTCCTTGTGGAACAGGAAAACGTGATATACCTTCTCCTGGTCAAGGAGTAGGCATAAATCGTGGACAAGGAAAAGGTATGGGCATTGGCCGTGGTGGCCAAGGACGAGGAACGGGGCAAGGTTCTGGCCGAGGCCGGAACCGCTAAAAGAGAAAAGGGGCAGGTTAAGACCTGGCCCCATAAAAGAAAAGAAAGGAGGTAATAATATGCCATGGGGCGATGGAACAGGGCCAGCAGGATATGGTCCGATGACAGGGCGAGCAGCAGGTTTTTGCGCAGGTTATTCAGTGCCAGGGTATGCAAATCCTATCCCAGGCCGTGGATTTGGATTTTGGGGTAGGGGAGGAGGCTGGGGCCGGCGTAACTGGTTTTACGCAACTGGTATGCCTGGCTGGCAGCGGGCATCCTATGGATATCCTGCTTATGGTGGGACAGTTCCTTATAGTGGAGTACCACCTGTCTATGGTGCACCTGGGGTGGGTCCTCAGCAGGAAGTTGATGCCTTGAAAGGGCAAGCTGAATACCTGGAGGATGCTTTAGAGGGTATTAATAAGAGGATTGCCGAATTAGAGGCAAAAGCACAAGCAGAAGCTAAAAAGAAGTAAGATATGCATTTGTAGTAGAAGGGGTCAGGTCTTAACATTTGACATTTAGAGTATGGCGTACATAACTGGAGAAAAATGTCAAATGTTAAGACCTGACCCCATTAAATAAAGATAACAATGGGAGATTAGAAGATGAAGATTGCGATTACAGCAGCAGGGCCAGCACTTGATGATATGGTAGAGGCCCGTTTTGGACGGTGTCCGTATTTTCAAATTATTGATACAGAGACAATGGAACAAGAGGCATTGGAAAATCCCAACATTGCATTGGGAGGTGGTGCGGGTATTCAGTCTGCGCAGATGATGTCTGACAAAGGTGTTAAAGTTATCTTAACAGGCAATTGTGGTCCAAATGCATTTCAAGTATTTAATGCTGCAGGTGTCCAGGTGATAGTAGGTGTCAGTGGCAAGGTTCGAGACGCGGTAGAACAATTTAAAACAGGAGGGTTATCTAATATCTCTGCCCCGAATGTAGATAGTCATTTTGGAATGGGGCAGGGTGTTTCGAGTTCTGGCGTGGGCATGGGCCGTGGCATGGGCATGGGCCGTGGCATGGGCATGGGCCGTGGCATGGGCATGGGCCGTGGCATGGGCATGGGCCGTGGTATGGGCATGGGAATGCCCAGCGGGAATATCCCTCCGGATTCAGGTTTTCCCCAAGGGAAGCTGAGCAAGGAAGAGACCATTGAGAGCTTGAAGAAAAGGGCCCGGGATTTAGAGAATCAGAAGGCACAGCTAGAGAAACAGATTAAAGATGTTCAGGAGAATAAGGCTTCCGGTGTTGTTGCAGAGGTTGATGCCGTCATGTGCAGTGGGTGCGGCATATGTGTCGATGCATGCCCCGTGGGTGCCATTACCATGAATGATGTTGCAATAGTCAATAAAGAGATCTGTAATGGTTGCGGGATTTGTGAACAAGAATGTCCAGTTGGCGCGATCACTATGGAATAGTCGATAGTGAGGATTATTTAGTGGATAGTGAACAGTAAGGGCCGATGTCTGCCTGTGCGTCACCGCACGCAGACAGGTCCTCATCGGCCTTATACCAAGTTGCAAACAAATAGTGATGAATCTGTAAAAAGTCGAAAAAGATGTCATTGTGAGCAAAGCAATCCCGCCCGAGGCTGACAAGCCCAATAATTACAAGCAGTTAGAGATTGCTTCGCCTTTGAAAACCTTTACAATAGTTTCTTCCCTGATTTTAGCGCTTCAAGCATCTTCTTCAATTCTGGAAGCAGCTTTTCTCCTTCAGGTGTCCCGTATAGATTATGCTGTTCTCCGGGATCATTCACCAGGTCAAAGAGCTCTGGTTTCAGTGTTTTTTCATATTCAATATACTTGTGTGTTTCAGTCCTGACTCCAAAATAAGACGGAAAATTCTCCGGGTAGTATTTCCAGTATTCAAGCAGCCACGCATTTCGTCCCGAAATTTCACTGTCTCTGAGTATTGGTACAAGGCTCTGACCCTCCATGCCGCTGGGAATCGCAACTCCAGCTATATCCAGCAGAGTGGGGGCAATGTCGATATTCAGGGCCATCTGTGATCTGCGTGTGCCGATATCAGGTATCAGCCAGGGACAGCGTACTATAAATGGTAACCGTATTGATTCCTCGTATGGATACTTTATGCCGTGGCGCCGATGTTCTCCCCACATCATGCCGTTATCGCTCATATAGATGATTATGGTATTGTCTCTCAGCCCGAGCTGGTCTATCTGCTCAAGGAGATGCTGTATGTCTCTGTCCATTGCTGTAATGACTTCGCAGTATCTCCGGTACTGGTTCTCATACGATCCCATCATGATGCCCTGGTAGACATTACCGTTTGTTCGTGAAAACCATGAGTCCACCACCTCTGGCAGCTCAACCTTTGAGTCGTTGTACATGCCTGCGATACCTTTTGGGGCATGGAACGGCGGATGCGCTGTCCTGTGCGAGAGGTATATGCAAAAGGGACTGCGGGAACCGTCGGGTTTTATTCTCTCCTTCATGAATTCGATAGCACGGTGGGTGACCTCCTCTGTAATATATGCCTTCTGTGATGGCTCGGGTTTCCCGTTCACGATAAGGGGACAGTTGAAGTAGCTTCCCTGTCCTTCCCTGTATGTGTATGAAACGAACAGGTCAAGGTATGGCATCTCCGGCAGTCCCTTTCCTGGCATGTGCCATTTCCCGATGAAAGCGGTATCATAGCCTGCCTTTTTAAGGTATTCAAAAAATGTAGGCTTCTGTCCGGTCCATGGGGTATGGTTGTTTAGTACCCCGTGGGTATGGGCATAGGTGCCGGTGAGTATGCTGGCCCTTGATGGGCTGCAGAGAGAGTTGGTATTGAAGGCGTTTTCAAGGACAACCCCTTCACTGGCAAGCCTGTCCAGTCCAGGTGTTTTAATGAAGGGATGGCCCATAAAACCCATGCAATCCCATCGGCAGTTGTCGCTCAGGATGAAGATGATGTTAGGCTTCTCCTTATGGCTGAGAGATGCTGCCCTGGTTACCTCGGGAAGAGAAATCCCCATCAGCCCTGCTACGGTTGTGGTTCCCATCAGTTTCAGCATTTCCCGCCGTGTTATATTATCATTAAAGATGTTGTGTATCTCTTTTTCAGACATAATTTAACCTCCTATGGCAGATTTACATGGGTACCTGGATGCCGGTACCGGCTCCAAAGAATACCCTGTATCCTTCAAGAAAGATGACGTATGCGTTCTCTCCTTCTCCCCAGGCATAGAGAGAGATCACCAGGAAAAGGCTTACAAAGAGGACTGTGGCTGCGTAAGGACTGAAAACCCTGATATCTTCTCCTTTTGCTTTGCGCATCCACCTGCACAGGAGTTCTGCAAGCCCCATCTGTGCAAAAGTGCCGCATAACAGCCAAATGTTCAGCGGGTTCAGGTAGTAGTAGAAGCACTCGAAAAAGCTGTAGGATATTAAAAGACGTATGCACTCCTTGGTGCACCATATAAACGGGTTGACCAGGGATGCAATAACCCTTTCTTTCAGAGACGCGCCCATGAAATATGCTGCCGAATAGATAAACATGGTGCCAAATGTTACTGACAGAAAAAGCAGGGTTCCAGAAATGAAAGCGAGGATGCGGTGCAATGCATGGTTTTCAAGGTGCCAGGCGAGGTTGTACACGATCCATGATAATGCCATAACAAGAAAGACCTGCAGTACAGGGTAGATGCATCGTTTTTTGAGGTCCTGTTGTTCCATAATAAACCTCCTACTAAAAATTTATATAAACGCGCATGAGCGCTCCACGCTCACAACGAAGTATGAAAATACCCTTCCTAGGGATGGGTTCCTCTCTCGCTTGCCTGCATCGCTCTTTGATACATCCTTTTGGCTTGCTTACGGGCGCCCCCTATTCGCCTTTCAGGCTCAGAAGGGAGCGATACCCCTTTAAGCAATGCCTAAGGATGTATTAGCAAATCGCGATGGAATCTCCGCTCAAGAGTCCCCCATCCCTCCTCTCGTAAAATATTCTTATAGCCTTATCCCCCTAAGCCTAATGTCTCGTGCCTATAAAACGGAGAACGGAGAATGGACAACGGCATTTTCATATAAACATATCCGCCATAGGCGGAAAGCATGAAAATATATGTTATTTTTGTACTAAATTCAAAAGTAGGGCCCGTTTCCCTAAACGGGCCGATGGGGCATCGGCTCCTACATTTCCCATGAAACTATTTCCATAAAAAGCACAAAGGCTTAGCCAATTGGCAATTCACTGTTTACTATTATGAATCCAACCAGTGAAACCAATAAAACTAAATAATAACTATTTTCATACAAATTTCACTTCATCTTCATTACTAAGGAAAGTTCTTTATAATTGCCTCCTATGTTTTTGTCAAGACCTCTCGTAATAAATTTAGGGGCACATAGTATTGTAATTTTTTATCGACGAACTCTACATGTGTTCCCTGTAAAGCCCACCGTACTATTTCTAATACCTTCTTACTGATATCAATCCCCACATAATTATTGACATGTCCCTGTAAAGTCATATATTGAACACCTTTAATTATGTTTCTGTGAAAAGGGGATTGATGAGGGCTTAAGCGCTATTATGAAATTAAGTTTGGGGGGATAGGGTGAGTATAGTAGTTGTTGCAAGTGGTAAGGGTGGGACAGGAAAGACTACAATTGCAACCAATCTTGCACAGATAGCTGGTTTGCTGGGAGAGCATGTAGTTTATCTTGATTGTGACGTTGAGGAGCCCAATGGTCATCTATTTTTAAGACCAGACATGACAAAAAATATCCCTGTAGGTATACCTGTGCCAAAGGTAGATGATGAAAAGTGTACATACTGTGGGTTGTGTGCAGATATCTGTCAGTACAGTGCTATTGTCTGTATTAAGGATAAGGTCTTAACCTTCCCGGATCTGTGCCATGCATGTGGTGGGTGTACCAGGGTATGCCCTACTGACGCAATCACTGAGGTAGAGCGTACTTTAGGTGTAGTTGAGGAGGGGCTATCAGACAATATCAAGTTCATTCATGGGATACTAAATATTGGAGAGGCCATGAGTCCTCCTCTTATCAGGGCAGTAAGGGCGGAAGGAGATAAAGAGGGCCTTCAGATAATCGATGCCCCTCCAGGTACATCCTGTCCTGTAATTACTGCTATAAATAGAGCAGACTTTGTGCTCTTGGTTACAGAACCTACCCCATTTGGTTTGAATGATCTCGGATTGGCCATAGATACAGTAAGGCAATTAGGGCTACCACATGCAGTGGTGGTTAATCGTTCAGATCCGGATAATAAAATTGCACGGGATTTCTGCAGGGAGAGGGGGGTAGATATTATAGCTGAGATACCTGATGACAGACGCATTGCCGAAGCCTATTCACAAGGAGAGCTGATAATTGGTGCACTCCCTGAATATAAAGAGACCTTTATTGAATTATTCGAGAATATTGAAGAATTATTGAGTACAGCTAAGGTGGAATAAATGAAGGAGATTGTTGTTATCAGCGGAAAGGGCGGCACAGGCAAAACAAGCCTCGTTGCAGCATTTGCCTGTCTAGCTGATCGTCCTGTATTGGCTGACTGCGATGTGGATGCTGCTGACCTTTATCTTGTTCTTGAGCCACATATCCTGAGGCAGGAAGATTTTAGTGGTGGTAAGCAGGCGAAGATTATTAGCGAAAGATGTGATGGATGTGGAATATGTATGGAAGTATGTCGATTTGATGCAGTAAAAAAAGATATTCATCCAGACAATCCTGGACAAATGAAATATATTATTGATCCTATCGCATGCGAGGGATGTGGGGTATGCGTATATTTTTGTCCTCAAAAGGCAATAGATTTTGATCCTCCGATAAATGGTAAGTGGTTTATCTCTGATACAAGGGTTGGCCCAATGGTTCATGCCAGGCTCGGGATTGCAGAAGAGAACTCAGGAAAATTAGTCACCCTGGTGCGAAGTGAGGCAAGAAGGATTGCTGAAGAAAATGGTCATCCCTACTTATTAGTAGACGGGCCTCCAGGTATTGGGTGCCCGGTTATAGCCTCAATCACAGGTGCTGACCTGGTAGTTGTTGTAACCGAGCCCACGGTATCAGGTGAACATGATTTAGACCGTGTTCATAAGTTAAGCTCGCACTTTGGTGTCCCTACTGTGGTCTGTATAAACAAACATGATATCAATCCCGAGGTAACAGAGAGAATATTTGAAGAATCAAGAAAAAATGATATGCCTGTTGTTGGGAAGATCAGATACGATAATTCTTTTACCAAGGCTCAGATTATGAAATCCAGTGTTATAGAATATACCCATGGCCCAGTGGTAGAGGATGTAAAGGAGACCTGGGCTGGTATACTTGGTGCACTTTGATTTGATACTTACTTGTCATTTCGAGTGACCTGCCTGCCGGCAGGCAGGAACGAGAAATCTTTCCAATGCAACATACTAAATTCACAAGATTTTTTCCTGAGCCTGCCCTGAGCATAAATACTAAGATTCCTCGCTTCGCTCGGAATGACAGAAGCGAAGGGGTCGGAATGACCGGTTCACCGAGTTTGACTTTTTACAAATTCATCAACGCTTACTTTTGTTTTTTCCCCGCATGTGATAAAGTCTAATTTCCCGCTGGGCATCTATGTTATTGGGATTTATCTTTAATGCCCTTTGAAATGCCTCAATCGCCTGCTGCGAGCCTTCCTTTTTTAATATCCAACCAAGAAATACATATATGTTATCTGAAGTTGGAAACATTTTGATGGCTTCCCTTATGGTCCTTTTTATTTCCATACTATTACCCAGACCTGTATTTTGCCATCTAAGGAACATGGTCTTTATCAAAGACTCCATGAATACCTTTTCATCTGGTTTCAATTTTACACATAGCTTGGAGAGATCTAATGCCTTCTGATAATCTTTTGCTTTTAGTGCCTCAGATGCCTGGAAAAAGACTATTTCTGCTTGAAGGTCTTTGTGTATCTCTTTTTTTTCAGGGGGCATGTCTTTTCTTATCCTGACCACAGTATTATAGGCCTGCTGGATCTGAGTAAAGACCTCATTTGCAAGACGTTTTACCTCTGGATCATCTGCATATGAATAGAGATCAGGGTGATTGGATTTGACTGTCTTGATGTATGCCCTTTTAAGTCCAGGATCTGATATGTCTTTGTCCACCCCCAGGCACTCATAAGGGTTTTTGTCTTTGATATCTTTTAGTTTTGACCTTAATTTGTCTATCAGTAGTTTGTGCTTGCTTTCTTCAAATGATACTATACCTGTACAATATAATCCCAGGAGGGCTCTGGGTAAGTCCTGACCGAGGAAGAGCAGTTCTGAGACCTTGTATTTTTCTATGTCCTGTATATCCACACCAATATCGATGGGAATAACCTTTACCAATTTTCTTGGTCTACTATCTGCATAAGGGGATAATATATCAAGGATGGATGAAAAGGGGGTGTGCTCCATGATCCCTTTCATTATAAGGGTTGTGAAGTTATCTTTTGTAAGCTTTGGGTCCTTGTTTATACTGGATTTTGCAACCTTACGAACAGTGCCTGTCTCCCATGAGAATATGTCCCAAAACCTTATTTCCGTCTGCTGTCTTATAGTATGGAATATCTCATCTGGACGAAGCACATCCATTTCTAATAAGATCTCACCCTGCTTGCGTCTGGTTATCCTGGCTTTAGACAAAGATATTGCGTTCTCCTCTTCTGTTATAAGCCCCATATCTTTTAGGATATTGCCCAGTAACTCCTTTGGATTGTTGGATTGTATGGCTGTGAGAAGACCTTCTTTAAATATAAGGCCTTTTCTCCATTGGTTGGAATCTACAAATATAACACCAGTAAAATTGTTCTCTAATACATCTTTCATCAGTAAAGGGAAAGGCATATCTTTTAGTGTGAATGTATCTTTCATATGATAATTAATATACTGTTTATTTGCCATTATGCAATAATAAATAATAAAAGACCATGGCTAGTATCTTGCAGAGGAGAAATCTTTGTGGTTTTTGTGAAATTTAGGCTTGAGTTTGATAGTAGAGATGCCGAAAGTTAATAAATAAGGGTGAAATATATGCTTGGCAGAAGTTTGAAAGCACTTTTTAGTAACTTTCTAACTGGTGGCATAAGTGATTCTGATGACTTTGAACTCATGCGAATGGTGCTAGTAGTTAATCTATTTGGGGTTGGCCTTGTGCTGGCTGCCTTCCTTTGGGGCTATATTTATTTCTCTTGGGGTGCTTTAGTTCTTACTTATAACCTAGTTGCTGGTGGGATTTGTGGTGCTATCCTTATGTGGATTGCAAGGCAAAAAAGGGATCTCGTCTTTGTGGCTCAAGTTAGTACGTTTGTTTTCTTTGTTGTTATCCTTATAGATGAATATTTTACCGGTGGAATTAGATCAGTGCACACCATATCTTGGTTATGTGCAGTCCCAATAGTTGCCATATTCCTTAATGGTTTGAGGTCAGGTCTAATATGGTCAGTCCTTGTTCTTGCAGAATTTCTCTTTTTCTTTTTTCTTGAGATTATAGGTTATTCGGTACCCAATGTCGTCCCTGCGAGCAAACAAGCAACATTTGATATCCTATGTCCAGGCACCTGTATTATCACTCTTTTCTTAATCGTTGTCTTTTTTGAGATTACCAAAAACCGTGCGATTTCTCTCATGAAAGAGAGGCAAAGGGAGCTTACAACATCTGAAAAACGTTTCAGGGATATTGCCACAAGCATGGCAGACTGGATATGGGAGGTTGATGAAAGGGGTACTTATACCTATTGTTCAGAAGGTGTGAAAGATATACTTGGTTTTGAGCCCCAGGAATTAATAGGTAAGACCCCTTTTGATCTGATGTCACCTGATGAGGCAAGTGATCTAAGAAACAAGTTTTGGGAAATTGCAAAAAAGGCTCAGCCATTCCACAGTCTCAGGAACAGAAATATATGTAAAGATGGTAAAGAGATTGTCACACTAACAAGTGGAACTCCTATGTTTGCTGAAGATGGCAGGTTCTGCGGGTACAGAGGTGTGGATAGAGATATCACCGAGCGCGAGCAGATGATTAAAGAACTAAGAGATTCTGAAGAAAGGTATAGAGCCCTTTTCCAGCAAAATCCAGATGCAATCTTTATTGCTGATTTTAATGGGAATTTTTTATCTGTCAATAAGACAACGTGCGATAAGCTTGGCTATAGTGAGGAAGAACTCTGTTCTATGAATATACAAGATGTCCTTTCAGAGGGGTCCAAGAAAGCCCAGAAGGAGAGATTGATAGATATTCAGCTAAGAGAGGAACCTCTGGCAGTATCTGAGTATGAAGTAAAGGCAAAAAATGGTGAGACATATATTGCAGAGGCCCATTCTGTCCCTTATGTGGTGAATGGAAGGACTGTTGGGTTTCAGTGTGTTGCTAGAGACATTACAGAACGGAAATATATGGAGAAGGCGCTGCGCAAAAGCGAAGAGAGACTCCATAGCCTGTTTACCAGTGCTCCAATCGGAATTTATCGCAATACCCCTGGCCCTAAAGGGAGGTTTCTTGTTGTGAACTCAGCAATGATTAATATATTTGCGTACAAAAGTGAGGATGAATTATTAAAGGTAGATATATGTGACCTTTATCAGAGGCCAGAACAAAGAAAGGTATTTAGTGATACCCTTATTGAGTATGGCTATATAAATGGAAAGGAATTAAAGCTCAAGAAAAGAGATGGCACGCCTATTATTTGTCAGGTATTTGCAGTACTCCAGAAAGATGAAAAAGGTGCCCCTGCATATTTTGACGGTTTTATCGTAGACATCACTAAGCGCAAGAGGGCGGAGGAGGCAAAGGCAGTGGCTGAGGCCCAGCTCCATCAGGCACAGAAGATGGAGGCAATCGGGACACTGGCAGGTGGGATTGCCCATGACTTTAATAACCTGCTTACAGTTATTATTGGCAATTTAAGCCTGGCCAAGGTAAAGGCACCCGAGCTTCTTCAACATTATCTTGAGAATGCACTTAAGGCAGCCAATAGATCAACTGATCTTGTCCAGCAGATTCTTCTCTTCTCCAGGAAGGCACAGAGTGACTTTCAGATACTCGATCTTGGGCCTGCTGTTAAAGGGACTACTGATCTCTTAAGACAGGCTATTGACCGTCGTATTGCTATACATACCCATATTGAGCCAGGTTTATGGATGTGCAATGCAGATATTGGGCAGATCCAGCAGGTCATCATGAATCTTATTGTTAATGCCCGTGATGCACTCATGGAGTGTCTTGAAGATAGCTTAAAGATACACTCTGGTAGAATAGATAAAGATTTCATTATTACAGTTGAGTTGAAGAATATCGCAGTTGATAAAGAATATGTCTCCTTGCATCATGGCTCAAGAGAAGGTGAATTTGTACTGCTTGTTGTATCAGATAATGGAGCTGGAATGGATAAAGAGACTCTAGAGCATATCTTTGACCCCTTCTTTACTACTAAAGATAGAGACAAAGGGACTGGACTTGGATTGGCTACAGTTCATGGTATAGTGCAGCAACATGGGGGATGGATTGATGTCCATAGTATGCCAGGTCAAGGTAGCTCCTTTTATGTCTATTTGCCGCGTGCTAGCAAGGAAGGTGGGAGAAGAGAAATTCAGATATCTTCGGTTCAAGGTCGTGATGGTACTGAAACCATTCTCCTTGTTGATGATGAAGACATGATTCTCGATTTGGGTAAGACAATACTGGAAGATGAAGGATATAGAGTGCTTTTGGCTAGAAATGGCAAGGAGACCCTGAGTATATATTCTAAGGAGCAAGAGAAAATAGACCTGGTAATATTAGATATCTCCATGCCAGTAATGTCTGGCACTGAGACGCTCCAGCAGATCCTTAAGCTTGATCCTAAGGCAAAGGTGATTATCTCAAGCGGTTATTCTACAAATGACCAAAGAGTCGAACTGGAGACTCTAGGGGCTATAGAGTTTATAGATAAGCCTTACAGTACAAATGAATTGCCTTGCAAGGTGCGAGAAGTGCTGGATGCACAATATTCAGTGAGTAGTAAACAGTGAAGAGACTTGTTCCAGACTTTAACCAAATCTGAAGGCATAGGGAATTCTCTTTAACCCAAAACCCAAAACTTGAAGTAGCTTCTACTATTCTTTTCCGACTATCGACTGCTGACTGTCGACTATCTTATCCCTTAATCATTACTCTCTAATCCCGCCTTTAACCTTGTAACTATCCAGGGCAATCCAAAGGTAACCCACAGGCCCATTGTTAAGTATCTGAGATAGTCTGAAATCAATATACCTGGAAGGATTTCTTTTAGCCCTCCTTTTAATGTAATAAGTATGACAAATCCTAAGATGAGCCGTGTAGATTTTGCAATAATATTGCCACTTTTGGGATCAAAGCTGCAAAATCTATCCTCCATGACGGCCCCGATTGCCATACCAGCTAAGATCCCTACAAGTTTTGGTGCAGAAGGGATTGTGGTTGCGAACATAGCACCTATACTGACAAGAATAATCAGGATGATTAGCCCTGGTCTACCAAGCAGGTCTTTTAAGATCACCAATTTGAATATAAATGGGGCAATACTCAAAAATATTGCGCCTACGACCATACCACCTATGACATCTAAAGGCCAGTGCACACATAGATAAAGTCTGCTAAAAGGTATAAATATAATAAGGATAATACATATCCATCGCAACGACTTAAAAGACCACTGCTTAAATATTTGTCCCCAGAAGACTACTGCACCCTGACTATGGCCTGAGGGGAAGGCATATCCTCCCCCAGAGGAGGCAAATAATACCTTTATATACTCAGGATCTGGACGTAATGTATGAAAGATATATTTTAATATGTCATTTGTAAGAGCACTTAAAAGAAATAGTGCAGACAATCTCATGGCAAATGATTTATCTATTATCCAAAAAAATACAGGTAGAGCTAATACAAAGAAAGGCTCGTTACCTAGAGATGAAAATATTATCATGATATGGTCAAGGATGGGATTTGCTATCTTTTGTATGGCTTCAAGAAGAGCATAGTTATAATAAATTTCTGTAAGCATCTTTATTTCTCCTTACAACAAGGGTATATACCTATCTACTAAAAATAATGTTATCATCCCCATTATACACGATGCAGGGATTGTTACAATCCAGGCAATTGCAATCTCTCCAGCAATACCCCATCTGACGATATTTATTCTCTGTGCAGTACCTGCACCCGTGATTGTAGATGTTGCTATATGTGTGGTGCTCACTGGAAATCCCAGGAGGGCACATATATATACTACGGCAGCGCATGATGTCTGGGCACTAAAGCCATGAACAGGTCTAATCTTATAGAGCCTCAGACCAATGGTCCTTATTATGCGTTTTCCACCAGAGAGCATGCCAAGTGCTATGGCAAAGGCACATGCTATTATGACCCATTTAGGCACTATAAAAACGCCGCTTGCCTCGGGTGTATAGAATCTGCTGATAGAGGAGGGATCAAGTGGATAAAGTATAACAAGACTTAGAGTTATTAATCCCATACTCTTTTGGGCATCATTGGTGCCATGAGCCAGTGCAAGAAAGGCAGAAGATAATATCTGCAGTCTCTTTAAGATCATATTTGCATGAGAGGGCCTTACATTGCTGAATATATAGAAGTTTATATTTGTAAGTATAAAACCACAAATAAACCCTATTAAAGGAGAAACAAGAATAACCCCAATAACTTCTGCAAGTTTTCCCCAGTGGATAACCTCCCATCCAGAGGCCATACAAGTGGCCCCAATAAGTCCGCCTATAAGTGCATGAGAAGATGAAGAGGGAAGGCCATAAAACCATGTGAACAGATTCCATAAGATGGCAGAGATGGTCGCAGCAATTACTACATTTATGGTTATACTCCCGGGTATTATTAGAGAGTGTCCGATAGTCTTTGCTACTGCAGTGCCTAAAAAGTATGCACCTGTAAACTCTAATAGAGCAGTTAATATAAGGGCAGACCTTACACCCATTGATCTGGATGAGACTATAGTAGCAACTATATTGGATGCATCATGAAAACCATTGGAAAAATCAAAAAATAGGGCCAGTGCTACAGCAAATAGGGCCAAACCTAAAATACTCATATTATTCCTTATATAAATCGTTATATAAAAATAGCAATCAGCTTTCAGCCATCAGCCTGTCTGCATCTCCGATTGGCATTGCTCTCTTATCCTTGCCCTCTGCATCGTTAGCCGACAACCCCGTGCCCTGAGGCATGGGCAGGCATTCAGCAAAGAATAAAATTTAAACGAGTTTATGCACAAGGGCAAGCAAAAATAAGAGTAAAAGTAAAATAAAATCCCTCTTTTGTAACTGAATGGTTACTGTTGGGTTAAAATTTTTCTTGCACAAGATACATTTTTTGTGTATAAAATGAATTGGGATTCAGAATAAGGGTCTGAATTAATAATAAAAACTCTAAGGAGTGTGCGATGAGTAGATTTAGAGTGTTTGTTTTTGTAGCGTTAATGTTGCTTACCACTTCAAGTATTGCCTTTGCCTCTGATATGGTGGCTACAGGCCAGACAGACTGGGCAAAGATTATCTTTGTTGCGGTCTCTATACTTGCTGCTGGCCTCTGTATGGGGCTTGGGGCTATGGGACCTGGCCTAGGTATGGGTCGCGCTACCTCAGGTGCATCCGAAGCTACAGGTCGTAATCCAGAAGCTCACGGGAAGATTATGCTTACACTTATGGTGGGGCTCGCTATGACAGAATCCATTGCAATCTATGCCCTGGTTGTAGCACTCTGTATCCTCTATGCTAACCCGTTTAAGGCAATTATCCTGGGTTAATCCAAAGGATGTTTATTATCCTTTGGGTATAGGTATCTTGGAATAGCTTATTTTAAGATATGGGTAAAATGACACATCCCTTTTTATTCTGGATGGTAAGTCGGCCAAGGGTGTTTTTTAGAGTGGTTGGTGAATTTTAATCCTTTTTGCCTTTAAGTGCATAAAAGGATCAGGAGAAGGTTATGGATGAGGATGTAAAGACCAGGTTTAGTTTTGCAGGTATTGCAATCAGCTTTTTTATCCTTATAGTCCTTCCTCTTACCATTACAGGTATCCTTATCAGTAGGGGGGTAGTAAAGGTAGGTGAGGAGGCTACTCAGGCAAATTTACGGATTTTGGATGACAAGCAAAAACAGTCCATAGAGGTTCGAACAAAGGATCTGGCTGAGGCAATCTCCCAGTTTCTGACAGAAAGGGAAAAGGATATAAGGATAGCCTCTATACTTCCGAGGGATGGGAAGACATATTTGGACTTTTTGAACTCTAATTCAAGAGGGGTAATAAAGACATCTGATGTTGGGATTGTAAAAGTACCTGTCCCAATCTATAGAGAGATTGCCTTTCTCAATAAGACAGGAATGGAGGTCCTTAAGGTGACTACAGATGGCCCATGTAGCCCTGAAGACTTAAGGGATATGTCGAATCCTGAAAATGGCGAGTTTGGTGTAGAAGATTATTTCTTAAAGGCTAGAGGACTTGTCCCGGGTGAGTTTTATATGGGGCCTATTGTAGGCAGACATATAAATAAGGCAGAGTTTGATGCAGGCACTAGATTTGATGGTATTATGCGCATCTCAACACCAGTGTTTGATTCTAGTGGGTTTGCAGGTGTAGTAGCGCTTACATTAAATGTTGTTCATCTTATGGAATTTACAGACCATATAATGCCCACTGAGATGGGTTTGACCTCTGAGGTAAATATAGATGAAGGTAATTATTCCTTTATGGTGGATCGTGATGGATTTGTCATTTCCCATCCATGCGATTACTTTATTAGAGGCCTTGATAAAGAGATGAGGCCTGTCCCTACTATGGTTGAGAAGAACTATAAGGAACTCATTGCATCTGGCAAAGGTGCAATGAATGTGACATATTTAGGTTTTCTTGATGAGAATTTGCCTAAGGTTCACCAATTGGTATCTGCAGGTGAGATCGGTTCTCTTACATATACCCTGCGTGGGGCCAGGATGTTCATTGCATATGCACCTATTCCATATTACGGTAATGGCTTTAACAGGCCGGCAGGTTTTGGCTGGATAGGGATGGCAGTAGATATTGATAAGTATCATTACTTAAGCCAGGAAAAGGTCAAAGAGATACAACAAAAGGTTGCAAGATGGCAGAAATCTAGCATTACCGTAGTAATAGTATCTCTAATACTGGTATTTCTCATCGCCTTGATTTTGGCTCGGGGGATATATCGATCTATCAATAAGGCCCAGGAATATAAAGACGTGTCATCTGTGGAGGAAGAAGATAAAGACGATTAGCGGGAATAAGGTTGGTCTTTAGGTAGACAGGAAAGGTTATTTAGATCTTTTATCTACCTGCCTTTACAAAAACAGGAGAGTGGGTAGTAATGCATTATATATTACTTATTGTTGGTGCAGCACTGGTCAACAACTTTGTGTTGTCCCGTTTCTTGGGTATATGCCCATTTATGGGAGTCTCCAAAAAAATTGATACTGCCTTTGGCATGGGTATGGCGGTTATCTTTGTCATGACCCTGGCCTCCTTTGTCACCTGGCTGGTCAATTATTACCTGCTGGACCCATTGGGGCTTCAATATCTTCAGACCATTGCATTTATACTTGTGATTGCCTCCCTGGTTCAGCTTGTAGAGATGATTATACAGCGTGTGAGTCTCCCGCTTTACCAGGCCTTGGGGATCTATTTGCCGCTTATTACAACAAATTGTGCTGTACTGGGTGTGGCCATATTGAATATCCAGTTGAAATACAATCTGCTTGATGCATGCATATTTTCAATAGGTGCGGCTCTGGGCTTTGCTCTGGCCCTGATAATATTTGCCGGGATGAGGGAAGATTTAGAGCTCAACAATATTCCGATGGCATTTAGGGGCACCCCTATTGCCTTGATTACTGCAGGTATACTTTCTTTAGCATTCATGGGATTTTCAGGGTTGGTGAAGTGATGTGCGCAATGTTGATGGTTGGTAGCATAGGCCTTGTTGCTGCTCTTATTTTGGGTATTGCATCTGTCACATTTGCGGTAAAGATAGACCCCAGAGAAAAGGCTGTGCAGGATCAGCTCCCAGGGGCAAATTGCGGTGCGTGCGGGTTTGCAGGATGTGCTGCATTTGCTCATGAATTGGTCTCCAATCCAGAGGTGGAAATGGCCTGTCCTGCAGTGAATAAAGACGCTTTGGAGGTCATTTCAGATATACTTGGCCGCTCTCTGGGTGCCGGAGATGCGATGATCGCATTTGTACAGTGCAAGGGTTCGCCAGCAGATACTATAACCAGATATAACTATGTAGGCCCAGAGGACTGTCGGGCGGCTCAGATTATTGCCGGTGGGCCCAAGGCATGTCAATATGGCTGTCTTGGTCTGGGCAGTTGTGTAGAGGCATGCCCATTTGATGCCATGCACATGGGGGAAGATGGTCTTCCCCATGTCAATGAAGACAAATGCACTGGCTGCGGAAAGTGTGTGGACGCATGTCCACGGGAGATAATCGCGCTCATATCAAGGTCTGCAAATTTTGGCGTGAGGTGTATATCACAGGATTCACCCAAGGAGATGAAACAATATTGCAAGGTTGGGTGTATCAAGTGCAGGATTTGTGAGAACGCATGTCCGTTTGAAGCAATAGAGGTAACACAAGGGAATGCGGCATCTATTGATCAGGAAAAGTGTCAGAAGTGCGGACTCTGTGTGAGTGTATGTCCTACTGGAGTGATAAGTTCAAAACAGCCACCTGTGAAGGTACAGGTTATTGCAGAAAAGTGTAAGGGATGCGGGATATGTGCACAGGTGTGTCCTGTAGATGCCATATTTGGCAAGCCCAAAGAACCATATGTTGTGGATATTACCAAATGTATAGGCTGTGGCATGTGCATTGAGAAGTGCCCGGCTGATGCGATAGAAAGGCTTGCCAGATGAAGACGTTTAAGGGAGGGATCCATCCACCAGAAAACAAGGTATTGGTAAAGGATAATGCAATTATCGAGCTCCCTTTAAGCAAGGTGTTTTTTGTACCAACCCAGCAGCATCTGGGAGCACCAGCCAAACCTGTAGTAAATACAGGTGATACGGTAAAAAGAGGCCAGGTTCTTACAGAGCCCATGGGCTTTGTGTCGGCCGTTGTCCATGCCCCAACATCCGGAACAGTCAAGGAGATTACCAAGCGGGTGCATCCTGTAACCGGGCTGCTTGCCCCATATATTATAATTGAAGCCGACGGTAAGGATGAATGGGCCACTGGGTTGCCTATTGAGAGAGAGCCCTTTGCCATGGAAGCTAAGGAGCTTTTGAATATTATCCGGTCTGCAGGGATTGTTGGTATGGGTGGAGCAACATTTCCCACTCATGTGAAGCTCTCGCCCCCAAAGGATAAAGCAATAGATACATTCATAATAAACGGTGCGGAGTGCGAACCATATCTGGCTGCTGATTACAGACTCATGTTGGAGCAGCCAGAAAGGATAATAGACGGCGCCAAAGTTGTGATGAAGGTCCTTGGCCTTGATAGTGCAATAATGGCTATTGAGGCAAATAAGCCGGATGCAATAAGGCTTATGCAGGAAAAGACCCCCCCTGAGATCAAGGTTGAACCTATGAAGGTCAAGTATCCCCAGGGGGCAGAAAAACATCTTATTGATGCATTGACAGGTAGGCAAGTTCCTTCCGGTGGCTTGCCCATGGATGTCGGCGCTCTTGTCCATAATGCCGGGACAGTAGCTGCCATCTGGGATGCATGTGCCTTGGGTATTCCTCTAATAGAGCGTATCACCTCGGTGACAGGCCGGGGCATAAATCAGCCCAAGAACATCAAGGTAAGGATAGGCACACCCCTAAAGGATGTCTTTGAGTTCTGTGGGGGCTTAAATAATGCAGCCAAGATCATATTTGGCGGACCAATGATGGGTATTGCCCAGTGCTGTGAAGATGTCCCTGTCATGAAGGGTACATCAGGTATTTTAGTGCTTACAGAGCAGGAGACCAATCTCAATTCATACCAGTCATGTATTGCCTGCGGCAGGTGTATAGAGGCATGTCCCATGAGGCTGCTCCCTTCAATGCTGAGCAGGCTTGGAGAGAGGAGTATGTGGAAAGAGGCGCTGGATTTTAACCTGTTGGACTGTGTGGAGTGCGGGAGCTGCACATATGTTTGTCCTGCGAACAGGCCAATCGTTCATTTTGTCAAGTAC
>JAGGYK010000230.1 GCA_021162585.1 Deltaproteobacteria bacterium | reverse complement strand
GATCCAGACTGGTCTGCTCCTTTTCTTTGGAGAAGTGAATTTCGAAACGTACTTGCATTATACCTGAGAAAGGGTCTAATCAACTTTGATAACGCTTTGAAACTACAGGAAGAAGCTGAATCTTTAATGGAGCGAAATGAATTTTCTGTTTCCACTCCTCATATCCTTGCTTTAGTCAATGAAAGCAAATGTTCAGCATATGATTGTGAATTCGTTACATTGGCACATCAGTTGAATACAAAACTTATTACTCAAGATAAAAGGATTCTTTCTGAATTTCCATCTGTCGCTTTAAACATAGATGATTTTATTATTCAAAAGCCCTAACGGAGAGGTCAGCGGTGGCGGTTAGCTGTCCTCTGAACCGTTTTGTTCGGCTTTTTCTAGTTTATCAACATCAATCAAGTCCTGAGGCCGTCCGCTACTCTTTTTGGATGCTATCAAATCTTCTTTTGCAATGAATGGAACAATGATGTCCTCTAGCCTGACTTCTATCCTACGTTCCCACGAAGATTCAAATTCGACACCCGGTATAGACATCATGATGTCCAATCTAAACGGTGCTCTACCCATTTGATAGAAATAGCCTTCTTTTGTGAAATCCTTAGGAGTCAATTTAGCGAGTGGCGCGCCAAACTCCTTTAGTGCAGAATAGACTGCTTCAGCATTAGTCTTGTCGGTCGCAATCCACAAATCCAAATCCTTGGTAAACCTAGGTTCGGTGTACTTCATCACGGCATAACCACCGACTACCATGTATCGAACCTTATATTCTCTGAAAAGACTCAACAGTTCTTTGAAGTCTGGGCTCGTGAGCATGGCCATCCCTCAGAATGAGATAGTCCAAAATCATATCCAACGCCTCGGAGAAGATGATCTCTTCTCCTTGAGCTTGCCAAAACTGGATATCGAAGCTATCATCCTTGTCACCGATTTTCTTATATGATTCGTGTATCTTTTTCATTACTATCCGTCCTCTGCCGAACCATTGATTAACAAGCAAATTTGCCTTGATATAATGTTATTGAATACATTTTTGAGCATACTTGCTTTGCCCTATAATTTTCGATTATGCTATTATATTTGGTGGAGTATCATATGTCAACGCTTCAAAAAGACAGTGTGTTAGCAGAGTAATTGTGTCCTCTATAACAGCAAAGTAGAAATGTCCCCATTCCTTCCTGAAATTACAGCTCACGCAGATACCTGTTTCAAACCAAGAATTCCTATAACAATGAGTGATATGCACAATAAACGAGCCAGATCTTTAGATTCTCCAAAGAGAACAATGCCAAAGATAGCGGTTCCAACTACCCCAATACCGGTCCATATTGCATAGCAGGTTCCAATAGGTATTGTCTTTACTGCTAGGGAGAGAAAATAGAAACTGATAGCCATACCAAAAGCCGTCCATATGCTAGGCCACAGGCGTGTGAACCCTTCTGTAAATTTGAGCCCCACTGCCCAGCCGACCTCCGCAAGACCTGCAATAAACAGATACCACCATTCCATATATCATCTTCTCCATTCCCTATGACGATTGGTTAGGCAAAAGAGGGGTTAAAACAATAGAGTTTATATGTCAACACATAATAGAGTGTTGACACATAACCTGAATTCTGTAATGTTTCATAGAATAGGAGGGGTCAGGTCTTCAAACCTGACATAAGTATACAATAAAATTATTATAAGCTATTTTTATGTCAAGTTTGAAGACCTGACCCCTTTTAGCGTGATCAAATTTTATTGGATGAGTAAATGGATGGTAATTATTTATTAGGCGTGACTTTTGCGATCTCAAGCGGGGTATTGAATCACACAGGGTCGCTTATGGAAAAGATAGGTGTGAATAGTGTGCCAAAAGAAGCCAGGGACAAGCATTTCATGAGGATACTGCTGAAGAAGCCGATCTGGATTACCGGAGTTCTCACTGCAATGGTCGGTGGCACTATTTGCTTTATGTTCGCTCAGATTAAAATCGGCCCTGCTTTAGTCCCGGGGCTGATGTCTTCAGGTCTGATTGTTTTGGCTATTGGATCTGTAAAAATCATTGGGGAAAAGCTTAATATGTCGGAGATGCTTGGCATAGCATTTATGATATTGGGAATGCTTTTATTGGGTTTAAGCGGACTGGAAATTAACAGCGATAAGGTGCGTGAAGCTTTAGCCCAATCAGATACGCTTATCAGAATTACAGTTTTCACAGTAATTTTGTTTGCATTGTGGATTGGGATCCATTTACTTGCACTTAAAAGTACTACGAGAAAAGGTATTATAATGGCATTTTCAAATGGTTTTCCGTTTTCTCTCTCAAACTTCTGGGTTAGCCCATTAATAGCGGTTATCTTTATTGTTTTAAGCGGCAAAGGATCTTTTGCTCAGATTGTTATATTTGTTCTTGCAAGTATCATTTTAGTTGTTACAAATATAGTTGGCATCTGGCAGTTACAGGTGGCCTTCAAATTTTCTCAGGTAAGTAATGCTATTCCTGTCCAGCAAGTCCCTATCCAAGTAACACCGGTTCTGGTCTATTTTAATGTATTCGCATTGACCCCACCAAAAAATATTTCTGCTTTTTATATTATATCAGGGGCTATGCTCATAATTATCAGCGGTTTTCTGCTTGGCAGAAGGCGGTCTGAAATTGAGGAAATGGGAAAACCTTCATCTTATAGTGAATCTCCAATCAGGTATACCAGTAATACTATGGTAGAATAAACATATGCCAGACTCAATGCATAACTCATCCTGGGATTCGGAAGCAGAT
This sequence comes from Deltaproteobacteria bacterium, assembly GCA_021162585.1. Lineage (GTDB taxonomy): Bacteria > Desulfobacterota > Desulfomonilia > UBA1062 > UBA1062 > JAGGYK01. The sequence goes on along the minus strand of JAGGYK010000230.1, from coordinate 1,663 downwards.
TCATTTGTAAAAAGTCTAGAAACGTGTCATTGCAAGCGAAGCAATCTCGTGGAGCATAACTATATGATATTATTAGATTGCTTCGTCGCTTAAGCTCCTCGCAATGACATGCTCAGTTACTTTTTACGACTGCGTCAATACTCAGCACAAAATATTAATAACAAGAGACCTTTGCACAATAGCTTGCTTGTCCCGCCTTTGGCGGACGGAACAATATGGGTATTATGCAAAGGTTTCAACAAGTATCTTGGCTCTCAGGAAAAACCTTCTCTACATCTCTTTGGGAGTTCTCCTGTTTTCTTCCAAAACATCCATAATTTTCTTTTCAGGATAAAACATAAATAGGATAATCCCGATAGCACACACCAGAGCTGCTACTGGTCCGGAAAGCTTTACACCCAGCGGATTTGCCAGATCCTTGCCAAATCCGGAGAAGAGGAAAGCTAAAATCAAGGTGGAAATTCCCAAATTAATCTTCATCAGAAAACCCTGGGCTCCAAAATACATAGCTTCTCTTTTGCTTCCAGTCTTGATGGCATCATATTCTGCAAGGTCCGAGACTATGGCATTGAGTACTATGAAAACGATCGAAACTGGAATCCCAATCAGTCCAAAGATTATGAAAGCCTGATTAATAGGTGAAAAAGGCAGGGTCTCTGTCCCCAGAAAATAGAGCAAAAAAGAGCATATAGCAAATATACTAAGACCAATTATCATTATAATTCTCTTTTCAATATAGCGGCATAATAAGTTGATGATGGGGAAAAATATTAATGCAACGACAAAGATCGCTCCAAAAACCGAACTGGCAAAGGCCTCCTTCTTTTGAAGGAGTACAGTGACATAATAAGGTGCAGTCTGGGATATGATATTTACACCGAATATAAGGCACATGGTCCCGAAAAGATACAGAAGAAAAGGCCTATTGGAAAAGGTAAGTTTAATGGACTCTACTAGGCCCGTATCAGATGGGACCGAGGCACAGTAGCGCTTTTCATTTATAGGGATGACTGCCAAATAACAGAATATCAAACCAATAAACCCCAGAATCACTACGGTAAACTGGAGGGCGCTGGTCTTGTCCATGCCACTACTCTCCAATTTGCCCCAGATTAAATAACCACCCACCATTACTATAACTGTTCCTATCAGGGAAAACACCGCTTGCAAGGTGACAATGTTTATCCTTTCCCTGTCGGTATGTGATAACTCTGGTATCAGTGCCAGCCAGGGTGCAGTATAAAAAGTGAAGAAAAAGAGGAGAATTCCCAACATAATGGCCATGTAGATAGCGTTGGCAGTACCTGGTTCCGAAGAGGGAGGGAAAAAGAGCAGAACCGAAGCCAGCATGAGAGGAAGGCCACCGAAAGTCAGAAACATTTTTCTCCTCCCCAATTTTGATTTGCTCCTATCGCTCCAGGCAGCAACCAGGGGATCGGCAATGGCGTCCACAGTCCGTCCAAAGATAGTGACAAGACCGGCTACTGTAAGAAAGCCCAAAAATGTCCTGTTGCTGATGAGTTCAGGCATTCCAGACTCGGCTGGTGGGAGATAGAAGTATAGCATAAAGGTAACCCATACCCTATCTGCAATAAAGATTCCTATATTACCACTGGAGTAAAGGATCTGAGCCCAAAACGGAAATTTTTCTACTATCTTATTC
>JAGGYK010000253.1 GCA_021162585.1 Deltaproteobacteria bacterium | reverse complement strand
GCTAGCCTTACTGTAAAGATAAATAATAAATACAACTAGTTATGGTTTCTAACTGAATTTTTTTATGATGGCATGGGATTCGCAATAGTGAAAATAGAATAAAAAAACCAAAGGAGGTTGGCTATGAGTGCGCCGAGCAAAGTTCATGCTATTCAGTTGGTGACCTGTCTGCGCCTGCCTGTGCCGTCTGCACGGCAGACAGGTGCGGACACGCACGGGCAGGAAGTCCAACCTGAGGAAAGGTTAGCTGCCACCTCAGAACTGAACCTTGCACCCAGTTTGGTAACAGGCTGTTGTGAAGCCAGGGGGATGGGGTACTGGGCCGCAACGCAAGTGAAGGGATTGAGCCCCGAAATAACCATCGTCTCGGAGGCCGACGTTGTTCATATGACGGAAGGCAGTACTCTCATTGCCGTGATAGGGCGAGGTGATGAGGGCCCGACGGGGTCTGAGACCGTGGCACGGTATCAAAGGGATAGTATGGGAACTCGGGAGGCCCGGGGTGTTCTCCTTAATGGGGTATGTAGTATCAAGCCTATAAGCGGCAAGACATTACAGATGGCACTCTGGGAGTCGGACCAGCTCATAGTACCGAGGAAGCAGAGTAATGTCTGTGGAGGGAAGGGGCTGGCAGGGGAACCGTTGGGGCAGGGATACATCTTCCGTACTCAGATGCGGGTTAGGGATGTTAATAAAACTGACTCCATAACCTATCAGGGAAATGATAGGGAGGTTTCTCTGAAGAGCCGGATGAGGGAAAACCTCAAGTCCGGTTCTGTGAGGGGGCTCATAGTAGCCTCTGGGCAAAATAACCCTCAAAGGAGGTGGCTATGAGCTCTACTCGACAAGATTTCTATAAGGCTGTAAAGGTAAGTGATCATGTATACTGGGTAGGGGCAATAGACTGGGATATACGTAACTTCCACGGGTATACCACAAGGCGTGGAAGCACCTACAATGCATATCTTGTCCTTGCAGACAAGATTACTCTGATCGACACAGTAAAGGCCCCTTTTAAAGAAGAGCTGCTCTCACGTATCGCATCAGTTATAGATCCAAAAGAGATTGCATACATTGTATCAAACCATTCAGAAATGGATCACACCGGGTGCCTGCCTGACGTAATAGATGTAATAAAGCCTGAGAAGGTATATGCATCAACCATGGGAGCAAAAACACTAAATGAACATTTTCATCTGGATCAGGAGATCGTGGCTGTAAAAGACGGGCAGAGCATATCTCTTGGGAATATGAACCTTTCATTCCTTGAGACACGCATGCTTCACTGGCCTGACAGTATGTTTAGTTACCTTGGTGAAGAGAAACTGTTGTTTTCCCAGGATGCATTTGGAATGCATCTTGCCTCAAGTGAAAGGTTTGACGACGAGATTGATGGTTCTATCCTAAGATATGAAGCAGCCACCTACTATGCAAATATACTCCTTCCCTTTTCTCCCCTAATATTAAAGCTCCTTGATAGAGTTGGCAAATCAGGCCTTGATCTCAAGATCGTGTCCCCTGACCATGGGCCAATCTGGCGTAAGGATATAAACATGATACTTGATCTCTATTCCAAGTGGGCTATTCAAAGCCCAACAAAAAAGGCCGTAATAGTGTATGCCACGATGTGGCACAGCACTGAAATCATGGCTGAAGCTATAGCAGAGGGCTTATCTGCTGGAGGTGTACGCATCAAACTCATGAACATAGATGATTGCCACCGAAGCGACGTAGCTTACGAGATGCTGGATGCAGGTGCACTAATCGTAGGATCTCCAACCCTGAACAACAATATGCTCCCTGCTATGGCAGACATCTTAACCTACCTTAAGGGCCTGAGACCAAAGAACCTGATAGGTGCTGCATTCGGATCCTATGGCTGGAGCGGTGATGCCCTTGGTCAGGTTAAAGATGTGCTGACAAATATGAAGGTGGAACTTGTGGATGAGGGTATAAATGTCAGATATGTGCCTGATGCAGATAGCCTTGATAAGTGTTTCTCTTTAGGCGCAAAGGTAGCACAAAAATTGAAGGAGGTAGCAAGAGATGGCTGATACATTTGATCCAAAGGCACTATGGAGTATAAGTTACGGATTGTACGTAATAACATCCCTTTCTGATGATAAGCTAAACGGCCAGATAGCAAATACAGTATTTCAGGTAAGCGCAGACCCGCCCAGAATAGCAGTGAGCATCAATAAAGATAATCTTACCCACGAATATATATCTAAAAGCGGTATGTTTGCGGTCTCTGTGCTTGATGAATCAACCTCCATGCCCTTTATAGGGCTTTTTGGATTTAAGACGGGTAAAGATGTAAACAAACTCTCCCAGGTCCACTACAAAAAGGGCGTAACAGGTGCACCAATTGTTACAGACAACGCAATTTCAGTTTTAGAGGCCAAGGTCATAGGCAAAGCTGATGCAGGAACCCATACAATATTCATTGCAGATGTTGTAGCTGCTGAGGTTTTAAGAAAGGGTAAGCCACTGACCTATGCCACCTACCAGGAGATCAAAAAGGGTAAGGCACCAAAGAATGCACCCACGTATAAAGGCCCTCATGCCGAGGAAGAACATGTAAAAGCTGAAGAAGGAAAGGAGGGAAAGATGCAAAAGTATGTCTGCGGTATATGCGGTTATGTATACGACCCGGCTGAAGGAGACTCTGAAGGGAATATCCCTGCTGGTACCAGCTTTGAAGACATCCCTGACGATTGGGTATGCCCTGTGTGCGGGGCCAGCAAGGATGAGTTTTCACCTGAAGAATAGGTTTATATGAAAATAGGGGTCAGGGATCAGGGGTCAGCATTCAGCTTAAAGAGAAATATGACATGATTTTAATCGCTT
>JAGGYK010000225.1 GCA_021162585.1 Deltaproteobacteria bacterium | reverse complement strand
CTTTTAATGTATATAATAATAAGAAAAACTATAAAGATGCCAAGGAGAACGCCAGCCTCTTTAGAATATTGTTTGACCAAGGTGATATTGTTGCCCACTATATAGCCTATGTATGCAAGTATACTTACCCATATCCCAGCGCCTAAAGCAGTGTAGATACAAAACCTTGTCAGATTCATTTTGGCCAGACCTGCTGGAAAGGATATGTATTGTCTGATAACAGTTATAAGTCTACCAGCAAATGTGCTTATTTCGCCATGTCTTCTAAAAAACTCATCTATCTTATCAAACCTGTTTTGGGTAAGGAAAATGTATTTACCATATTTTATGAGAAAAGGCCTGCCTAGGTAATAGGCAATAAAGTAATTAAACAGGGCACCCAAAAGGCTGCCCAATGTACCTGATACTATTACTGCGAGGATGTTCATCTCTGCCTTTGCAGCAAGATAACCAGCCGGTGGTATAATAACTTCACTGGGGAATGGGAAAAACGAGCTCTCTAAAAACATTAAGCCTATGATCCCTGCATAACCCAATCTACCTATAGTCTCTACTAACCATGCTATTAGAGTGTTCATGAGTGTACACATACATAAAAAAATTTTTTGTTGCAACACCTCTGCAAGATAGCTAAGCATAAACCATGGTAACTACCCAGCTATTTAGGTTGAAGGCCGAAGGCTGAAGTAATCTAACCGGCTTCGACCTTCAATCTTCAGTTTGAATACCTAATTTTGTGTGATCACGCATGATTTGTCCCTAAAAACCTTCCACCTTCAATCTATCCACCTGAGTAGTTACAAAACATGTACTATCTTAGTAATTATGATAGTATAATTGTCTATTATGGAAGATAGCACCTTTATTCTGAAGATCGACTCATTATCTTATGGGGGTAGGGGGGTTGGCAGAAGAGCGGATGGAAAGGTAGTCTTCGTGCCCATGACCATCCCTGGGGAGAAGATTCATGTAAGGATAGACAAAGAACATTCATCGTATATCCAGGCTACACTGGTTGATATCATAAACCCGGCACCTAGCAGAGTAAGACCAAGATGCAAGATATTCACATCTTGTGGTGGCTGCTCCTGGCAGCACATCTCCTATGAGGAACAACTTCATTGGAAACAAGATATACTCGTAGGCGAGATAACAAAAATCTGTAAGACCATACCAGATAATATATATCCCCCAGTAGCTTCTAAAAAGATATATGGTTATAGACGACATGCAAGGATTCAATGTTTATATGAGCCTGAATTTAAGATGGGCTTTTTTATAGGGGGTTCAAATGAGGTTGCATGTTTTGAAGAATGTCCTGTACTCAATAATACTATTCAAAAAACCCTCACCGGTCTAAGCTCGATTTTAAGACGTTATCCTGTTTACAATCTCTCTGAGATTAACATTCGTGCGCCTCAAGACGATGTACTTGTGCTGGCAAGATGTAAGGGCCGTATCCGGGATAGGGATATATCAATAATGGACAAGATATATAATGAACTTAAGATCTCCGGGATATCCTTTATAGTACCTAGCCCCCACAGACGTGACTGGGTGCTGGGGCAACGTTATTGCTCATATACTCTCACTATAGGAGATATTCAAATACAGATGGAAAGTGGCTTTGAGGGGTTTATACAAGCAAATGCTTATATAAATAATGCCATGATTAAATACATTATTTCTTTGGCAAATGGATCTAAGCGATTACTTGACTTGTACAGCGGCAGTGGAAACTTTAGTCTTCCTTTAACCATCCGCCACAGGCAGACTACAGAAATAGTTGCTATAGACAATAATAAACGTTTAGTTCACCAAGGTAAGCTTAATGCAAGGAAGAATAAGATTAAAAACACTAAATTTTTTTGTATGGATACAGCAAAGGCCATACAAGTCATGGCAGCAGAGTCTGTATGCTTTGATACCATTGTCCTAAATCCCCCCAGAGAGGGGGCAAAGGATGTCATAGACAATATAACCCCACTTGGTGCATCCAGAATAATCTATATCTCCTGTAATCCAACCACCATGGCAAGGGATATAACTACCTTGATCTCACACGGCTTCAAGTTTAAGAGTATCAGGTTATTTGATATGTTCCCACAGACCTATCATATCGAGTCTATTGCCTATCTAGAAAGGTAAGATGGGTAAAAAAATAGCAAAAAAGTGAAAAATTTTCCATACTAAGATAGCACGTTATTAATCTTAAAGATTGTAAGTTACCTTATTTTAAGAACAATTAATGTTCCTGCCTTAGGCCTGATTTTTGCAAGCTTTTTTTGGAATAAAATAATATTTTGAGGGGGGATCTATGAGAAAGAAAAGCATCTTTTGGTATTTAATGTTAGGACTAGTGGCATTTATCTTTTCTTCTGGTTTCTTGGGGATGTGTGTTGGCCCAGATTATAGACCTGGAACCATTGCGATTACAGACCCTGTTGATGGTACAGTACTGGAACCAGGCACTGAATCAGTTCTTATTCATGGAAAGGTTATACCAGGTGATTCAGAGGTATGGCTTTTGAAGGCAATGGGCAAGAGTATACCTTTCGATAGTGCTTCTGGGGAGTTTGAGTATGAATTTGCACTAGACCCAGATAGCATCTATTCCACATGCACCTTTGAAGTGAAAGATAAAAAGTGGGTGGTTAATAAAGAAAGGGTCTCTTATGCAGTTGGTGAATCTGCTCAGCCATGGACAGAAGGTGTAGTAGATGATGCTGCACGTTTGTTTATGACAGATGGGTTTATGGATGTAGTGGCAGAAGAAGGATCTGAATTCATTAACACATGGAAAAATGATGCAATCTATGGATGGGATGCAGGTGGTAACCCTGATTATAGCTCTCACGATGAAAACAGCCCATTTCGCGACTCGACTCCTTTGTTGCCTTATTATGAGGATGATATAATTATTGACCATGACTATGAGGTGGAAACTGACCATCAGGGCTTTGTCAATCTAGGGCTGATAGCCCTTAGTGCTGATATCAGGGCAGGAGATATAATCGATGTAGACATATCTGTTAGTGCGGAATCATGGGTAAACCCAAGGAGTGGCAGTGATCCTGCGGCTGTTTTTATCCAGGGTGAACATGATTGCTGGTGGCTTGGTTATCCACATTTTACATTCTGGGCAGAGTCTCTCACGATTGATGGTGCACGCTTAAGTCTGAGTGTTGATGAAGATAACATGATCATAGCTAACATAGATTTGGGAGACATTGATGTGAGCTGGAGTAACGCTCATATTGAGTACGGTATTCTCGGAGGGGAAATACCGGATTGGTTGGAGACATTCATTGCTGATATTATAGAGGAGGCGCTTGCTGATATAGTTATAGATATACCCATTATAAACATTGAGGACATTGCAGTTCAGGCCGAGGGTATAGAGGCTACTGCATGGCCCATGAATCCCACTACTATATTCACCTCCACAGAAAATGATATGACCATAGATATCGGTGTTGGAGAGCGTGTGGCTGAAGGAGTAGAACCAGTAAATCCAGGACTTGATAAATTTTATGCAACACCAGATGATGTATTACCTGACCTTTCAGTAATAGATGATGAGAACCTGATCCTTGCACTCACTGATGATCTGACAAACCAGTCCGCATTTGTATTTACACAGGCAGGTCTGGTCCAGGATGTGGATGTGACAGATATAGTTGGCTTAGAGCTTTCCCTGTTGGGGGGAGACCTTGTTGCATTTATGTCAATAAATACACCACCTATATGCGATTTCTCAGGGCAAGGGCTTAAAGGATTGGATGTTAGTGATGCAGGCAGGTTCATATTACCAAACGTGATAATAGAAATATATGGTGCAGCTCACCTACCACCAGGATATCCCTACCGGGCAAGGATTAGCGTGGATGCAAACATGGCTGTGAAACTAGAGATAAGTGAAGACGGCACCAATATACAGGCATTTGCAGATCTAGCTCAGAGCGAATCTCAGGCCATAGTTCTGTATGACAATCTTGGTAATGCTGCACTATTACCTGTAATAGGAAAGACTATTGTAAATTCAATGGTTGATAGTATCTTGAGAAGTTTGATAAACATTGACATACCTCTTATTGACTTCTATGGTTCTACAATAAGTGTAGCTATTACAGGTACAGAATTATCTAACAATTGCCTTATCACTAGGATGAATGTGGACAATCCTTAGATTAGAAGTTCGTTTCTTTTGCCCGGTCCTTTGAAGACAAGAAAGGACCGGGCTTCTATAATTGACAATCTCAGTAGGCTGTTGATCCGCCTCTCAGTAGTGAGGGCCCGTTCCCCTGAACGGGCCGATGAGGGCATCGGCCCCTACAAGGTTTTGTGTCTCTGTGCCTATTTTCATGTAAACTCTCATGTCCTGGCGGACACACTGAAGGATGAAAACAAAACAACATCCCAGTCCGCTGTCTCCCCCGTCTCAAACTGACCCCCGGCCCCTGATCCCT